>NZ_JBEOUK010000013.1:0-199450 GCF_040304045.1 Kitasatospora sp. NPDC094016 | reverse complement strand
GGCGCCCCCGAAGAATGCCTGGACTGCGCCTGCGGCCTCTACCTCGACAGCCCGGCGACCTGACCCCTCCACGAACTTGCGCGGAGCAGCACTAGAACCCGGAGACGTTCGCCCGCCTGGGCCTCGGTGATACTGCCTCGGTTGACCGCCGCCGTTGTCAGCGCCGCAGCGTACTCGGGGGTCTGGAGCAAGCCCGGGATGATCCCGACCTCAAACATTCTGAGCTCCAGGGCCTTCGCCTCCTCTGCAATGTACTGGCCGAATCCCTGCAACAGCGAGCTTGCCCGTACATCCAGGAACAGGTTTGTGAACTTGGTGCCCGTATCGAACATTCGATCAACTTGCCTAGCGAAACGCAGAGTTGGCGGTTTTCTGCCAGTTTCAACGGACGAGATGTGTCCTGGTGAATATCCCGTGCGATCCGCAACTTGATCCTGCCTCATGCCCAACTCTTCGCGCTGGGCCCGGAGTTGAGCGCCGAAGGAAGCTCGCGGCGAGCTGTCCGGGGTGAGCGGCCTGATGTTCACGCGGCTGCCTTTCTTTCCAATTTGCAAGGTTGAAGGCACTGTGAGGTTAGAGGACAGTTGGCTCCCCTGGGTAGTCATCGCGCTACGGATCGGAGCCACCCCCATGTTCGAAGACTCGAAATCCACGCTGCCCGACCTCGTCCGCAACGAGGTGGTGCAGGACCTGGCGCACCGTGACGCCGACGGCAAGCCCCGAGAGGGGGTCTTCATGGAGATCCTCTGCGGGGCGGCCTTCCTGAGGCCGATCGGCGGGGGACAGGAGTGGACGACCAGGCCCGATCGGCTGCGACGGTGCGACCCCCGGGAGATCGCGCCCGGTGCCGGGTGCAACCCGCACCGCCGGCCGCTCTCGTGACCGTCGAACTGGTCGTCGCAACGGCCGCCTTGGCGGGCAGCGCCGCCGCGCAACGCCCTCTTCGATGGACCCCTGAGGAGCTGGCCGCGATTCGGTTGCGTATGGGGCTGAAGGCCGCGCCGGTCGCCCGGCCGCAGCGCGAGCAAGGCGGCGGGCGTGAGTGGACGGTGGTCACCCCGGCCGGCGTGTGGTGCGGGTGGGAACCGGACTCGCCGGACTGACAAGCTCCCGTCGCCGCAGCGCGAGTGCTCATCCTCTGCGGCGACGGGGTTCAACGCCCGTCCGCGAAAGACGGCCGCGGACGGGTGAGTACCGGCAGGCGGACCTCCCCTGCCGGTCGGCTCCGAGGGCGTGTTGGTGCCGGGCCCTCGTCGAGCCACACCGCTCCCCGCCAGTCACCCCCCTTCTGGCGGGGAGCGGCCGTCCCCTTCATCACCGGCCGGCGGAGACCTGACCTCCGCCGGCCGGAACCCCCGCCCTGGCCCGCGCCGGATGGTCACGCGGACAACCAGGGCGGGCCTGAAACTCCCGCCCCCGGCGATCCCGAGGGCGGGAGCCAGTGTCCGCACCGGCACGCGCCCAAAACGGTCCCTCCGGGCCGAGTAGTTGACGGCGCTGGAGGGGCGGCATCACCGCAATGTTCAGCATGTGCACCGCAACGCAACGTGAGGAGTGTTCGTGAACGACACCGCAACGCTGCCCGCCAGTACTTCCCGCCCGTGGGGCGCCGGTCGGCTCGCGCCGTACCCGTCCTCCGTGCGCCTCCCGTTCTCCACCGTCACCATCGACCCGGTGACGCAGCTCGGCGTGTTCCACGACAGCGCCGGCCTGGTGGTTGAGATGGGCCGGCACGGTACCAGCGCGGGAACCGAGACCAACACCACCACGAACCAGGACTCGAAGAACGACCAGGGCCACGACCAGGACAGCACCCAAGACTGATGCCATCGACCGAGGAGAGGCCGGTTTGGGTGGCCACCGAAGCGGTGGACGTCACCGCTGACATGGTGATCACCGAACTCAACCGGCGAAGTGTGCCGGTGGTCAGGTTCAACCCCTCCGACATCGGAACGGGGCTGACGGTCTCGGCTCGGTTCGGCACCTGCCCGGCCCCCGTGGCCGGGCAGGTGCGTACCCCGTCGAGGACAGCTGACCTGACCCAGGTGCGATCGGTGTACTGGCGTCGCCCCGTCTGGCCCACGTTCCAGGGTTCGGGCCTGGGCGGCGACGATGCCCGCTTTGCTGCTGCCCAGGTCCGCTACGGCCTCGGCGGCACCCTGTACGCCCTTGACGAGCCACTGTGGGTGAACCACCCACTCCGGGAAGCGGCAGCGGACTACAAGCCCGCCCAACTCGCAACGGCCCAGCGTCTCGGGCTGTCCGTGCCGCCCACGATCGTGACCAACGACCTTGAGGACGCCCGGCATTTCATTGCCGCGCACGATCAGGTGATCTTCAAGACCCTCCGGTGGACTTCGGTCGAGCGGGACGGCGTACCGGTCACCGGGTGGGCGGAGCCGGTGACCGTCGCTGAACTTGACGAGAGCGTTCGCGTAGCACCGCACCTGTTTCAGGCCCGCATCGACAAGATCGCCGACGTGCGTGTTCTGGTGGTCGGCCGTCGCACCTTCGCCGTGCGGATCGACTCCGGGCTATTGGACTGGCGCCGGGACTACTCCGCGTTGTCCTACAGCGTGGTAGACCTGCCGGACCGGCTGAACAAGATGCTCCACGCCTTCGTGGCCTATGTCGGGCTCGTCTCAGGCTCCTTCGATCTCGCCGTTGACCGGGCGGGAGAGTACTGGTGGTTGGAGCTGAACCCCAATGGCCAGTGGGCGTGGCTGGAAGGCGCGACCGGGTTGGAGATGGCCGCTGCGTTCGCTGATCTGCTGACAAGAGGAGAGACCGCG
This sequence comes from Kitasatospora sp. NPDC094016, assembly GCF_040304045.1. Taxonomy (NCBI): domain Bacteria; kingdom Bacillati; phylum Actinomycetota; class Actinomycetes; order Kitasatosporales; family Streptomycetaceae; genus Kitasatospora; species Kitasatospora sp. NPDC094016. The sequence continues at coordinate 196,658 of NZ_JBEOUK010000013.1, read as the reverse complement.
TGATCGACACCGCTTCCCACCGACGAGCCCTTGCCGACCGGTTGAAGAAGGCAGGTGTTCTGACCACTCCCGCCTGGCGTGCGGCCGTGGAGGCCGTGCCGCGAGAGGCGTTCCTGAAGCCAGGGATCTTCCTCCCGGTGGACGGCGGCCGGTGGCGTGCCGTCACCGAGAGTGGGACGGATCCGGCCGAGTGGGCGGAGCTCGCCTACCGCGACGAATCGCTGACTACCCAGCTCGACGGTCATCTGACCGCCGACCAAGCCATCAGCCTCGTGACCGGCTCGCCCACCTCGTCGTCCACCACGCCCGTGACGGTAGTTGGCATGCTTGAGCACCTGGAGGTCGAGGACGGACACACAGTGCTGGAGATCGGCACAGGCACCGGGTACTCCTCAGCCCTGATGTGTCACCGTCTGGGAGAGAACAACGTGACCACGACCGAGGTGGACCCGGACGTGGCGGCCCGCGCGGATGCCGCGCTGGAGTCAGCCGGGTTCTCCACCTGGACCGTGACCGGGGACGGACTCCTCGGTCACCCCCGCCGTGCGCCCTTTGACCGCGTGATCGCCACCTGCGCCGTCCGCCGCATCCCCTACACCTGGGTCCGCCAGACCAAGCCGGGCGGAATCGTTCTGGCGACCGTCGGTTCCTGGGGCTACGGAACGGGTCTCGCCAAAGTCACCGTTGCCGAGGACGGGACCGCAGAGGGCCGGATCATCGACCGTTCCTCCTTCATGCAGGCTCGTGCCGAAGCCGCCGTCCCGGTGTCCGGTGACCTGTCCGCCCGTACGGCCTACGCCGACAGCGAGCGAGTTGCCAAACTGCCGCCAACCATCCTGAACGAGTGGATGCCGGCCTTCCTCGCCCAGCTTGCGGCCCCCTTCGCGCAGTTCGTTCGTGCCACGACGAGCGACGGCGAACAGCTGCTGTATGTCTTCGCTCCAGAACGCGAGTCCTTCGCCGAGTTCATCGCCAACGGGGACGGCTGGACGGTCCGTCAGGGAGGACCCGTCGCCCTCTGGGACGACATCGAGCGGGCGCTTCTGGCATGGGAGGACGCGGGAAAACCGTGCATCACCGAGGTGCAGCTCCGCATCACCGAGGACGCCCACATCTATTGGATCGGCGACAATCCTGTGCTTCGTTGGCAGCACAGCCTGACTTGATCACCGACGTCTGCTGAGGAGGACCGCCGGTAGCCTGGTAGCGGACTGCCGGAGGGAAGGAAGCCTGGATGGACGACGAATCGCTGTCACAGTGGGCGGAGCGACGCGATCGACGCCTGCGCCCGGTGAGTCCGTTGAAGGCCGTCATCGTCGGTCGCGAGAGCCGGCCCTCTCGCCCTTCCTCGTCTCCTCCTCCGTTGGGACGGCTATCGCTGGACTCCTGAGGTCTACGCCGAGAACGACGCGAGCGCTCAGAGGTTCCTGCACGGCATCTCGGTTGACGGGGTGATTCGAGGAACGCCACCGCAGGCCCGTAAGAAGTCGGTTGGCAGGCACCGAACGGGGGGGTAGACGACCTGCTCGGCCTCCAGCTTGGTCGGCTCGACCTGGAGCGCGACAGTGTGGCTTCGTCATGGAGCCGCCTGTGGAAGGTAGCCCGCGAACTCGCCCCGACCGTCGTAGCCCCCACGGAGAGCGGCCGTGCCGTGGGCGCCCCGCTCCCACGTCGCCATGGAGGCGCAGGAGGAGCGGGCAGCGCCCCCGGAGGCGCTTGACGGTGCCGCTTCGGGGGCGCTGTGCTGTTCACCGGCGGGCGATCCGCGTGGTCGTGCGGACGGCGGGTGTTCGTCCCTGTGTCAGATCTCGCCGAGCGGGGTGTCCGGGTCGGCCAGTGCCTTCGGGTCCACCGTCCGCCCGGAGCGCACGAGTTCGCGGATCGGGTCGGTGACGTCCCAGACGTTGACGTTCATGCCCGCCAGGACCCGGCCGCCGGCCAGCCAGAAGGCGATGAACTCGCGGGTGGCCGGGTCGCCCCGGAACACCACCTGGTCGTAGCCGTCCGGTTGGACGTAGCCGACGTACTCCAGACCGACGTCGTACTGGTCGCTGAAGAAGTACGGGATCCGGTCGTACTCCGCGTCCGGGTGCCCGAGCATCGCGCGGGCGGCGGTCTGCGGCTGGTTGACGGCGTTGGCCCAGTGCTCGACCCGCAGGTGCGTGTCGAACAGCGGGTGGTAGGCGTTGGCGACGTCGCCGGCCGCGTAGACGTCCGGGTCCGAGGTGCGTAGGTGCTGGTCGGTCTTGACGCCGTTGTCGATCTCCAGTCCGGCGGCCTCGGCCAGGCCGGTCGCCGGGGTGATGCCGATGCCGACCACCACCGCGTCGGCCGGCACGGTCGTGCCGTCGCCCAGCCGCACGCCGCTCACCGTGCCGCCGGAGCCGGTGAGTTCGGTGACCTCGACGCCGAACCGCAGCTGGACGCCGTGGTCGCGGTGCAGATCGGCGAAGACCTGTGCCACCTCCCGGCCCAGCACCCGCAGCAGCGGCAGTTCGGCGGCCTCCAGCAGCGTCACCTCGGCCCCGGCCTCCCGGGCCGCGGCCGCCACCTCCAGGCCGATCCAGCCCGCGCCAATCACGGCGACCCGGGCGCCCGGGCGCAGCGCGGCCTTGATCCGGTCGCTGTCCTCGACCCGGCGCAGGTAGAGCACGCCGTCCTGGTCGGCGCCCGGCACCGGCAGTCGGCGCGGGGTCGAGCCGGTGGTGAGCAGCAGTTTGGCGTACTCGACCTGGCCGTCGTCGGTGAGCGTCACGGTGTGTCCGGCCGGGTCGATCGCGGCCACCGCCGTGCCCAGCCGCAGCGTGACGTCCTGCTCCCCGTACCACTGCGGCGGGTGGACGTAGATCTTCTCCCGGGGCGTCTTGCCGAGCAGGTACCCCTTCGACAGCGGCGGCCGCTCGTACGGGCGGTCGTGTTCGTCGCCGATCAGGACGATGCCGCCCCGGTACCCGGCCTCGCGCAGCGCCTGGGCGGCCTTCGCGCCGCCCAGGGACGCCCCGACGATCACGATCGGCCGCTCGCGCCCGCCGTCCTCCGCCGTTCCCGCCGTGCCCGTGCCCATGCTGAACTCCTCGCTCTCCGGCCGGAATCAGGGGCCAGCCTGCCGCCGTCCGGGTGGCGTGTCGAGACCGCGCCGGGCGCGCCGCGCCGCGCTCCCCCGTACGGGTGAACGCGAGCCGGTGTGCGAACCGGTGCGCGAACCGCTACGGGGGCGGTCGAGGAATCCGCCACGGGGCCCGCTACGGGGTCATCGCCTCCCGGACCAGCGCGGTGTCGGCGAACTGCTCGAAGCGGACGATCCGGCCGCCGCGCACCGTGAAGTGGTGGGCGACCCGCACCGCGAGCGGCTTTCCGGTGATCTTGTGGACGGCCGTGTAGCGGGCCAGCACCACCACGTTCTCGCCGTCGACCACGTAGGTGTCGTCGTGCGCCGTCCAGTTCTCCCAGGCGGCGGACAGGCGCTCCATGACGTTGGCGGTGACGCCCTTCGGGGTGCGGTAGGTGCCGGCCAGCGGGAAGCCGGCCATCTCGGTCCACTCGACGTCGTCGGCGAGAGTGGCGCGCAGCGCGGCCAGGTCGCCGTGGGCGGAGGCCAGGTACTGGCGGCGGACCACGTCGGCCGGGGCGGAGGACTCGGCGAACGAGGCGGTGTCCCTCGGGATCTCGATCATCGTCGCTCAGCTCCAGGCCATCTCGCCCATGGCGACCTTGGTGCCGAGGTCGACGGCGATCTTCAACCCCAGGTCGGGGAAGCGCCGTTCGAGCGCCTCCTTCGCGGCGGTCGCGTCCGGGGCCCGGCCGATCTCGGTCTCGAAGGCGCGCAGGTAGTCCCCGGTGTGACGGACGGAGGTGAGGTCGGTGGCCGCGCCGGCGGTGCGGTGGCCGGCCGCGACGAACTGCGGTTCGAGCGCCTCGATCCCGTCCAACAGGTCGATCCAGGCCGCGCGTTGGGCCTGTTCGGGGGTGTCGGCCGTCCACACGTGCAGACCCTCGAAGAGCAGTACGCCGCCGAGCACGGCGCGGTGGTGGTGCTGCCAGAGGTAGTGCCGGTCGGGCAGGTGGAAGTCGGCGCCGCGCAGCTCGAACCGGTGCCCCTCGAAGACGAGTTCGTCCCCGTGCAGCACCTCGGGCCGGACCAGCCGGGTGGGCAGCTCGGGGCCGAGGTGGGCCCAGGCCCTGAGCTTGCCCTCGAACGTCTCCTGGATGTGCTCGACGGTGGAGGCGGTGGCCAGGAACCGTGCCTCGGGGAAGGCGTCCTGGACCTCCTGGGCGCCGAAGTAGAAGTCCGGGTCCCCGTGGCTGACGAAGACCGCGGCCAGCCGCTTGCCGCCGGCGCGGATCCGCTCCACCAGCCGGCGGCCGTCGGAGCGGGTGAACCCGGCGTCCACCAGCAGGGCGTCCCGCGGGCCGGTGACCAGGACGGAGGTCTTGTTGAGCGAGCTGTCGGGGCTGTCGATGATCTCGAAGTCGAGAGCACTCATGGGTCTGCTGTCCTTCCTGCTGCCGGGCACGCCTCGCCGCCAGCATCGGCCTTGCGGGTGCGCTCCGCATCCGGAGGAGGGGCGGGGCAGGACCGCTCACGTCGCTGAGACCGCTCACGTCGCCGGGGCCAGTCGCAGCACCGCCAGCGCCCCCAGCAGGGTCGCCCCGGCCAGCACCGGCCACAGCACCCCCGGACCGGCCGCCAATAGCGCCATCAGCGCCGCCGGCGCCGCCGCCCGGCCCACGCCCGAGGACAGCTCCCAGCGCGCCAGCGCCCGCCCCAGCAGGTGCGGCGGGGCGGTGGCCGTCACCAGGGCCGTCCCCGCACCGGTGTAGAGGATCTCGCCCAGCGTGAACACCACCGAGACCGCCGCGACGCCCGCCGCACCCGCGGTGCCGCCCAGCGACCCGACCGCCCAGTACCCCAGGTAGGCCAGGGCGAGTGTCACCCCCGAGGCGGCCAGCACGGCCCGCCGCGAACGGTCGGCGAGCCGCAGCACCAGCACCAGCTGCAGCGCGATCACCAGCACCGTGTTGCCCACGAACACGCCCGACGACCACGCCGGGGAGGCGTGCAGGTGCAGCACCAGCAGCGCCGGCAGCGCCACCTCCAGCACGTCGAAGCAGAACGCGTACGGCAGGTTGGCGAGGCTCAGCAGGCTGATCCGCCGCAGCGACTCGCCCTGCTCCCGCACGTCCACCGCCCGGTCGGCGGCCCGGTGCGGTGCGCGCACCCGCAGCGACAGCACCAGCGCGGCGGCGGCCAGGCAGGCCGCGCCCGTCACCCCTGCCAGCACCCGGATCGCGCCCGCCCCGCCGGTCACCACCAGCGTGGCCAGCAGCGCCCCCGCGCCCAGCCCCGCGTTGCGCAGCGACCGTCCGGCCGCCAGCGCGGCGTCCCGCAGCCGGCCCTCGGTCAGCGTGCTGACCACCGCCGCGTGCGTGGTCGGCCAGGACTGGCTGCCCACCCCGATCAGCACCGACGCCGCCACGAACCCCGACAGGCCGTCCGCGACCAGCAGCGCCAGCGCGCCCGCCGCCCGCACCACCAACGTGGCCGCGGCCGGCAGGGTCCGGGCGCCGCGGTCGATCCACCGGCCGGTCAGCGGCACCACCAGCAGGCCCGCCACCATCCCCGCCGACATCGCCAGCCCCGCCGCCGCCGCGCCCAGGTGCAGCACCCCGATCCCGTACAGCAGCAGGAACGGCCGCAGCAGGCCGGAGCCCACCGCGTCCACCACCAGCGCGGCCGCGTACCGGGGCCCGCCCGCCGCGGTCAGCAGCCGCAGCAGCGTGGACGGGCCCCCGGGGCCCGCACCGATCGGCGGGGCCGGCGGCAGGCCGTCCCGGACGGCGGCGTGGTCATGGACGGACTTCTCCTGGATCAGGCTCATGGCCGGTACCGTCCGCCCTGCCCGGCCCGCCGGGCACGTCGATTGACGCTAACCGTCAATCGACGCGGGAGCGGATCCGGGCGGGTGGCAGGATCGCCGTCGTGAGTGAACCGATCAGCAACGTCGTGAGTGAACCGATCAGCAACGTCGTGAGTGAACCGATCACCAAGAGGCGCGGGTGGGCGAACGCCCCTGCCGGGAGGAGCACGGCGGGCGCATGAGCGTGACCATCGACATCACCGGCCTGCCCGACGAGCGCCTGCTCTTCACGCCGTCCCCGCTGAGCGAGCTGACCGCGATGCTGGACGTCCTCGCCGAGCCCGCGCACCACCCCGCGCTGCACGGCTGGGCGTCCAGCACCGCCGCGACGATCCCGCCGGAGCTGGCCGAGCGGCTGCTGGAGGCCGACTTCCTCTGGCGCTCCTCCCGCGCCGACTTCCTCGTCCCCGGGCTGCCCGGCGCCACCCTGGCCGCCGAGCTCGACGCCGTCGACCGGATGGACGACGAGCTGTACGTCGCCGCGGCCCTCGTCACCACCTGCGGCGCCTCCCGGCCGGCCCGCCGGGCGCCCTCCCCGCTCACCGACCCGGTGGCCAACGAGCGGGCCCGCGAACTCGCGCTCGCCCGGGGCCCCCGGCAGGCCGCCTTCGCGGACCGGCTGCTCGCCGACCCGCCCGCCGTCCGGGCCCTCGTCCGGCGGATGCTGGAGGACTGCGAGTCCGCGTTCTTCGCCGACGCCTGGCAGCGCGTCCTGCCGGCCCTGGCCGCCGACGCCCGGCGCAAGGCCGACCTGCTGGCCCGGCGCGGCCCCGCCGAGGCGCTGGCCGCGGTCTCACCCTCCGTCACCCTCGACCAGAGCGCCGACGGGCGGCGGCGGATCGTCATCGACAAGCTCCAGGACAACGCCACCAGCGGCACCGACGGCGGCGGCGTCACCCTCATCCCCACCGCCTTCGGGCGGCCCCACCTCGTGGTGGTGTACACCCCCGGCTGGCGTCCCGTCCTCCAGTACCCCGTCGCCGAGGAGGGCATCCCCGAACCCGTCTCGCTGGCCCTCGTCCAGCAGCGGCTGGAAGCCCTCGCCCACCCCGTCCGGCTGCGCCTGGCCCGCACCATGGCCCGCGGCGCGCACACCACCGGCGAACTCGCCTCCGCCTGGCAGCTCAGCGCGCCGGAGGTGTCCCGGCACCTGGCCGTCCTGCGCAAGGCGGGGCTGCTCATCACCCAGCGGCGCGGGCGGTACATGCTCTACCAGCTCGACCTGTCCGGCAGCGCCCGGCTCGGCTCGGACTTCCTGGAGGCGTTGCTGCGGTGACCGGTGTCGTGGTGAGCGTTGTCGCGGTGACTGGCAACAGGTGAACGGCAACAGGCGAGCGGCAACAGGCGAGCGGGAACAGGTGAACGGGAACAGGCGAGCGGGAACAGCGGGGGAGCGGAACGCGTTCGTCCGGGCATGACCGACGACGCCTCACCCCGCATCCTGCGCTACGCCGCCTTCACCACCCGCCCCGAGGGCGGCAACCCGGCGGGCGTCGTACTCGACGCCGCAGGCCTGACCGACGACCGGATGCTCGCCATCGCCGCCGAGCTCGGCTACTCCGAGACGGCCTTCCTGACCGCGGGAGCGACCGAAGGCGCCTACGGAGTCCGGTACTTCAGCCCGCTCACCGAGGTGCCGTTCTGCGGCCACGCCACGGTCGCCTCCGCCGTCGCGCTCGCCGCCCGCACCGGCCCCGGGCAGTACGTCTTCACGACGGCCGCGGGCGACGTCCCCGTCCAGGTCGACCAGGACGCGGAGGGCGTGCTGCGCGCCACCCTGACCAGCGTCGAGCCGCAGGTGGAGGACGTGACCGAGGCCGACGTCGACGAGGTCCTCGCCCTGCTCGGCTGGGCCCGCACCGACCTCGATCCGACCCTGCCGCCCCGGATCGCCTACGCCGGCGCCCGCCACCTCGTCCTCGCCGCCGCCACCCGCGACCGCCTGGCCCGCCTCGACTACGACTTCGACGGCCTCGCCGCCTACACCCGGGCCCGCGACCTGGTGACCCTCCAGCTCGTCTGGCGCGAGGCCCCGGACGTCTTCCACGTCCGCGACCCCTTCCCGGTCGGCGGCGTCGTCGAGGACCCGGCCACCGGCGCCGCCGCGGCCGCCTTCGGCGCCTACCTGCGGGAGCAGGGCGCGGTGGCGGCCCCGGTGGTGCTGACCCTCCACCAGGGCGAGGACCTGGGCCGCCCGGGCGTCCTCCACGTCGAACTGCGGACGGCGGACAACCGGATCCGGGTGTCCGGCGCGGCGGTGGCGATCCCGTAGCGCGAGCGCGACCGGCCCGGTCCCGGCCCGGTCCCGGCCGTGGGCACCCGGAAATTCGCTCGCACACGGGGCCCGGGTGCGCGAAGCTGCCCGGATGCAGCGAGCGAGCGAACGCGCCGTCACCGTCCATCTCACCCACGGGGCCGAGTACTTCGGCCCCGTGGGCCCGTTCCAGGCAGCGGGCGGGTGGTGGTCGTCGGTGGACGGGGTGGGCGCGCGGGCGGCCGAACTCGCCGGGGTGCCGGTGCTGGTGCTGCGGCTGGTGGAGGGGCGGAGCGAGCAGGGCGGGCGCGGCGGGCACGGCGGGCAGGTCTGGTACCACGCCGAGGCGCTGGAGCGGCCGACGGCCGTCGAGGCCCGGCCGCTGGACGCCGGGACGGCCGCGCTGCTCGGCCCCGCCGAGCGCCGCGCGGCCTGGGCCACTCCGGCCGGGCTGGGGGAGGCGCTGGCCTGGGCGGAGGCGGAGCTGGCCGGGGCCGGCCGTCCGGTCGCCGGCCCGGCGCGGCAGATCCGGACCTGGAACCTGTCGGGCCTCCTCCGCCTTCCGACGGCCACCGGCCGCGACGCCTGGCTGAAGACCACGACGCCCGCCTTCAACGCCCGGGAGGGCGAGGTGATCGCGCTGCTCGGCGGCGTCGACCCTGGCCTCGTGCCGCCGGTGCTGGCCGCCGACCCGGTGGGCGGGCGGCTGCTGCTGGACCACGTGCCCGGCGAGGACTGCTGGTCGCCGTCCCTCGACACCGTCGAGGAGGTGGTGCCCCGGCTGGTCGCCGCCCAGGCGGCGCTGGCCGCCGACGGGCGCGCGGCGAAGGCCGGGCTGCGCGACCGGACGCCCCGGACGCTGCTCGCCCAGGCGCAGGCGCTGCTCGACCGGCTCCCCGGCGAGACCGACCTGACGCCCGGGGAACTGGCCGGCGTCCGCCGACTGGTCACCGAACTCCCCGCGCTGCTGGAGGAGTTGGCGGCCTGCGGCCTCCCTGAGACCCTGGTGCACGGCGACTTTCACCCCGGCAACTGGCGCTCCGACGGCGAGCGTCCGGTGGTCGTCGACTACGCCGACTCCTGCCTCGGCCACCCCGCCCTGGACGGGCTGCGCCCGCGCGCCTACCTCACGCCGGAGCGCTGGCAGCACCTCGTCGAGGTCTGGCTGAAGGCCTGGAGCGAGCACGCGCCCGGATCCCGGCCGTGGCGCGCGCTGAAGTTGGTCGAGCCGCTGTACCACCTGTCCTACGCGCTGCGCTACCAGGAGTTCCTGGACCACGTCGAGGAGAGCGAACGCCCCTACCACGCGGGCGACCCGGCCGCCGAGCTGCGCGCTGCGCTGGCCTGCGGCGTTCCCGACCTCACCGACCTCGCGGGTCAGAACACCTAGGCCGGACAGGACCTAGACTGCCGGGGTGGATCGGACGACGCCAGGCCCCGTGCTCCCGGAGCTGCCGCTCCAGGAGCTGGAGTGCTTCTCCGTCCTGGTGCGCCAGTTGCACTTCGGGCGGACGGCGCAGCTGCTGGGCGTCTCGCAGGGCCGGGTCTCCCAGTTGATCAAGCGGCTGGAGGGCCAGGTCGGCGCCCCGGTGTTCGAACGGACCAGCCGACGGGTCGAGTTGACCGAGCTGGGGCGCGAGCTGGCCGAGCAGGTGGTGCCCGCCGTCGACCGGCTCCGGGTGGGCTTCGAGGCGGCCCGCGCCCGGGCCGCCTCGACGGAACGGCCGCTGCGCCTGGGGTTCCAGTGCGCCGTGTACGAGCCGGTGGCCAGGGCGATCGCGGGCCTTGCGGAGGGGGCGGCCCAGCTCGTCGAACTGTCCTGGGGCGATCCGTTCTCCCACCTGGGCCGGGGCGAGATCGACCTGGCCATCGTGCTGTCCCCGTGCCGGGAGGACGGCCTGCGGGTGCTGCTGGAGTTCTCGCGGCAGCCGATGTACGTCGCCGTCTCCGCCGGGCACCGCCTGGCCGGGGCGGCGAGCGTCTCCGCGGACGAACTGGCCGGGCTGGCGCTGATCGAACCGCGGGGGCCCGCCCCGGACTACTGGCGCCGGGCGAACGCCCCGCGGCGGACGCCGGACGGGCGGGAGCTGGCCTACCCGGCGGGCGCGGCCACGCTCCAGGAGGGGCTGTCGACGGTGGCCAGCACCCGCCTGGGGCTGCTGCTGTGCGAGGCGAGCACGGCGTACGTTCAGCGGCCGGACATCCGCTACCTGCCGGTGCCGGGTCTGGAGCCGTCCACGCTGCTGGTGGTGCAGGGCGGGCGGCGGCCGCACCCGCTGGCCGGGGCCTTCGTGCGGGCGCTCACCGCCGTGGGCGCGTGACGGCGGCGAGCAGCAGTCCGGCCGCCGTGATCAGCGCCGCCGTGAGGAGCACGGCCTGGGTCCCGGCCCGGTCGATGACCAGCCCGCCGGCGAGCGAGCCCAGCGCGATGCTCGCGTTGAACACGCCCGCCCACAGCGCCGCCGAGGCCTCGATCCGGGCGGGGTCGGCGATCCGGACCCAGGTCTGGGTGGAGATCGAGACCCCGCCGTACGAGGCGCCCCAGACGACGAGCGCGAGCAGCACCGCCACCACGCTCCCGGTGAGGAGCGGCAGGAGGGCGGTGGCCAGTGCGACGCCCGCGAGGGCGGTGGTCACGGCCGCCTTGGGGCGCCGGCCGGCCGCCGGGCCGAGGGTGAAGTTCCCGGCGACGCCGGCCAGTCCGTAGACCAGCAGGCAGGCGGCGATGACGCCGCTGCTCAGGCCGGCGTCGACTTCGAGCACCGGCCGTACGTACGTGTAGCCGGTGAAGTGGCCGAGCACGACCAGCGCCGTGACGGCGAGTCCGGCGGCGACGCCCCGGCTGCGCAGCGCGTCCCCGATCCCGTCGAGCCGGCCGCGCTCGGGGACGGGGAGGGCGGGGAGCGTGCGGGCGAGGACGGCGGCGGACACCGCGCCGAGCAGGGCGAGGGCCCAGAACGCGGAGCGCCAGCCGAGCAGCGCCGCGAGGTAGGTGCCGAGGGGGACGCCGAGCACCGAGGCGATGGAGACGCCGGAGAAGATCAGCGTGGTGGCGAGCGCGATCCGCGGTCCGTCGGCGAGGCGCGGTCCGAGCCCCGCGGTGATGCCCCACACCATGCCCATCGCGAGGCCGAGCAGGACGCGGGCGGCGGCCAGCACGGGGTAGCCGGGGGCGAGCGCGGTGAGCGCGTTGGCCAGCGACAGCAGCAGCATGAAGGCGACCAGCACGTGCTTGCGGTCCCGGAGCCCGATGAGCGCGGGAACGAACGGGGACAGGGCGGCGGCGAGGAGCCCGGTGATCGTCAGGGAGAGCCCGGTGACGCCGTCGGAGACGCCGAGGGTCTTCGAGACGGGGGTCAGCAGCCCCACGGGCATCATCTCGGCGGAGACCACGGTGAAGGTGGCGAGGGCCACGGCGGTGATCGGTGCCCAGCGGGGCGGGCTGCCGGGGGCGGCCGGGGGCGCGAGGGTGTCGGCGTCGGTCATGGGGCCAGCCCATCAGCCGTGCCGAGGGCGGAACAAGATCGATGAGCTCATCCGTCGATTAGCCGGGCTCATCGATCCGGGAAGGCCCCCGGCGCCGTCCGCCGCGTCGGGGCGGACGGCGCCGGGGGCGTGGTCACTCCGCCGGGGCGATCCGGTAGCCGCCCGCGGCCGAGTAGAGGGTCAGCGCCTCGACCGGGCAGAAGTCGACCGCGTCGGCCAGTGCCTCCGTCAGCTCGGCGCCGTCGGCCGCGTAGTCGGCCACCGGCTCGGCCAGCCCGTCGGCGCCGAGCGCCAGCGAGCCGGGGGCGCTCAGGGCGCACATCCCGGAGCCGATGCAGCGGTCCCGGTCGACCCGGACGATCACCGCGTCGGCGCCCGTCCCCGGGGTGGCCGTCACCAGGCGACCTGGAGGGAATCGGGGCTGCGGGTGAGCAGGCCCCGCCGCCAGTCGATGTCCTCGACCGGCCCGGTCAGGCGCAGCGAGGGCAGCCGGCGGGCCAGGCGGTGCAGGGCGAGTTCGAGCTCCATCCGGGCGAGCCAGGCGCCCAGGCAGTGGTGCGGCCCGGCGCCGAAGGTCAGCATCGGCGCGGCCAGCGGGGAGAACAGCTCGGTGAGCAGGTCCCCGGTGAAGACCGTCGGGTCCTGGTTGGCGGCGACGGTGTCGGCGGCGACGACGCTGCCCGCCGGGATGACCACCCCGCCGATCTCGACGTCCTCGATGGTGCGGCGCAGCAGGCCGGGCAGGTGCTGGGAGTCGCCGAGCGGGACGGCGCGCAGGATCTGCTCGGTCGCGGCGGTCGCGCTGGCCTCGTCGGAGGAGAGCCGCTGCCAGGCCTCGCGGTCCTCGGTGAGCAGGTAGACCAGCGCGTTGCCGAGGCTCGTCATGGTGGTCTCGTGGCCGGCCACGACGAGGCCGATGACCAGCGTGACCAACTGCTCCTCGGTGATCGAACCGTCCTCGGCCGCGGCCGCGAGCAGGCTGCTGACCAGGTCCTCGCCGGGGTCGGCGCGGCGTTCGGCGATCACCGCGGCGCCGAAGCCGGCGAACTCGGCCATGGCGGTGGCGATCTCCTCGGCCGTGTAGGCGGTGGCGGAGAGCGCGTGGTCGCTCCAGTGCGAGAGCTTCTTGCCGTCCAGGTTGTCGAGCCCCATCAGCCGGGTGATCACCTGGACGGGCAGCTTGCGGCTGTAGCCGGCCACGATGTCGGTGGGGGAGCCGTGGTCGATCATCTCGTCGATCAGGGCCTCGACCACCGAGGCGACCCAGGGCCGCCAGCGGGCGATGGCGCGCGGCGTGAAGGCCCGCTGCACGGTGCGGCGCAGCCGCTGGTGCTCGGTGCCGTCGATGTTCAGCAGCCCCTGCGGGCTGTCGAGGATGTTCGGGACGAGGGTGATCGGCGGCGCGTCCGGCGCGTACAGCGGGGCGCGGCCCAGGCGCGGGTCGGTCAGCACCTGCCGCACGTCCGCGTGGCGGCTGACCAGCCAGACGGGCGTTCCGGTGGGCAGCGCGGCGAGCCGCGGCGGACCGGGCTCCAGGTGGCGCAGGCAGTGCATCGGGATGAGCGGGACGGTGCCGGTTCCGGCACCGGTCGCACTGTTCTCGGCGGACATCCGTACTCCAGACTCCAAGGCGGGGGGCCGCGCGTGACGGCCCGACGGGGGGTGGAACCGGGATGGTGCGGGGACGGGTGGGGCGGGCCGGCGGGCGGCTCGGCCCGGGCCGGGTTCGGCGGACCGGGACGAACGGTGGATCGGGTGGGGCGGCGGATCGGGACGAACGGTGGATCGGGTGGGACGAACAGCGGATCGAAGGCGGAAGCGAAGGCGAACGCGGACCTGGACGGGGGATGGCGCGAATCGTGCGACGGCGTACGGTCGGTACGCCTCGGCGCGGACGGCGCGCGGTGGCGCACCGTCGGGTGGGGCGGATGTGCTGAGCGTGGTCGCGTGGACCGCTTCTGCTACGACCGTACGTGGGCGGCGGCGCGCGCGTCAGCGGCACTTCCAGCCAACGGCGCTCCTTTCCGGGCACTTCGAGGCACGCTGACGGGCGCTCGGCGCCGCCCGCGCGCCCTGCCCTGCGGGCCGCGCCGGGGGGTCCGGCGGATATCTCGACGGCATATGACGCCCTCGCGGGCGGTGCGGTGAGCCGGATCACCGGACCCGCCCCGTCGGCGCCCGTCGCTACGGGCGCTACGCTTCGTGGGCAGTCGTTTGTCGCAGGTCACGCCGGTGCAGAGCCGCATCGGCCGACGGAGGTGGAATCGGATGGCCCAGCAGGTCAAGGCAGTCATCGCGCGCGCCAAGGGCGCGCCCGTGGAGGTGACCACGATCGTGGTGCCGGACCCGGGGCCGGGCGAGGCGGTGGTCAAAATCCAGGCCTGCGGGGTCTGCCACACCGACCTCCACTACCGCGAGGGCGGCATCAACGACGAGTTCCCGTTCCTCCTCGGGCACGAGGCGGCGGGCATCGTCGAGTCGGTCGGCGAGGGCGTCACCGAGGTCGAGCCGGGCGACTTCGTCGTCCTCAACTGGCGCGCGGTGTGCGGCCAGTGCCGCGCCTGCCGGCGCGGCCGCGCGCAGTACTGCTTCAACACCCACAACGCCAAGCAGAAGATGACGCTGCTGGACGGCACCGAGCTGTCCCCGGCGCTGGGGATCGGCGCGTTCGCCGAGAAGACCCTGGTCGCGGCCGGCCAGTGCACCAAGGTCGACCCGGCGGCCTCGCCGGCCGTCGCCGGGCTGCTGGGCTGCGGTGTGATGGCGGGCATCGGCGCCGCCATCAACACCGGGGGCGTCGGCCGCGGCGACTCGGTCGCGGTGATCGGCTGCGGCGGCGTCGGCGGCGCGGCCGTGATGGGCTCGCGGCTGGCGGGCGCGTCGAAGATCATCGCCGTCGACATCGACGACCGCAAGCTGGAGACGGCCCGCAAGCTCGGCGCCACCCACACCGTCAACTCCCGTAGCACCGACCCGGTCGAGGCGATCCGGGAGCTGACCGGCGGCAACGGCGCGGACGTGGTGGTCGAGGCGGTCGGCCGCCCGGAGACGTACAAGCAGGCCTTCTACGCCCGCGACCTCGCCGGCACCGTCGTCCTGGTCGGCGTGCCCACGCCGGAGATGACGCTGGAGCTGCCGCTGCTCGACGTGTTCGGTCGCGGCGGCGCGCTGAAGTCCTCCTGGTACGGCGACTGCCTGCCCTCGCGGGACTTCCCGATGCTGATCGACCTCCACCTCCAGGGCCGCCTGGACCTCGGTGCGTTCGTCACCGAGACCATCGAACTCGACGCGGTGGAGCAGGCGTTCGAGCGCATGCACCAGGGCGACGTGCTCCGTTCGGTCGTGGTCCTGTGACTGCGAGGATCGACCGGCTGGTCACCGCCGGGACCTTCGAACTCGACGGCGGCAGCTGGGAGGTGGAGAACAACGTCTGGATCGTCGGCGACGGCGAGCAGGCGGTGGTGATCGACGCCGCGCACGACGCCGACGCGATCGAGGCCGCGCTCGGCGGGCGCCGGCTGATGGCGATCGTCTCCACCCACGCGCACAACGACCACATCGACGCCGCCCCGGCCCTCGCGGCCCGCACCGGCGCGCCGATCCTGCTGCACCCGGACGACCTGCCGCTGTGGAAGCTCACCCACCCCGAGCGCCTGCCGGACGGCGAACTCGCCGACGGGCAGCGGATCGAGGTGGCCGGCACCGAGCTGACCGTCCTGCACACCCCGGGCCACGCCCCGGGCGCGGTCTGCCTGTACGCGCCGGAGCTCGGCACTGTCTTCACCGGCGACACCCTGTTCCACGGGGGCCCGGGCGCGACCGGCCGGTCGTTCTCGCACTTCCCGACGATCATCGACTCGATTCGCGAGCGGCTGCTGTCGCTCCCGGCCGAGACGGTGGTCCGCACCGGCCACGGCGATCCGACCACCATCGGCGCCGAGGCCCCGGCCCTGCCGGACTGGATCGCCCGCGGGCACTGACGACGAACGGCCCCCGGAGCACGCCGCGTGCTCCGGGGGCCGTAGCATCGCGATCATGGCCCATGATCCACGCGACCTCGACGACGCCTTCCTCGCCTTCTGGCGCGAGCGTCACATCGCCACCCTGACCACCGCCCGCCCGGACGGCTCCCCGCACGTGGTGCCGGTCGGCGTGACGTACCAGCCGGAGACCGGGACGGCCCGGGTGATCACCAGCCGCACCAGCCGCAAGGCGCGCAACGTGGCGGCGGCCGGCCCGCAGGGCCTGCGGGTCGCGGTCTGCCAGGTGGACCGGGCCCGCTGGTCGACCCTGGAGGGCGTGGCCGTCGTCCGGGACGAGCCCGAGCAGGTCGCCGACGCCGAGCGGCGCTACACCGAGCGCTACCGCGAACCCCGGGTGAACCCGGACCGGGTGGTCATCGAGATCGCCGTCGACCGCGTCCTCGGTCGGCCCTGAGAGCTCTGCTCCCGGGCTGCCTCACCCGTGGCTCGCGCCCATCCTGAGCGCGAGCTCGCGGGCGTGGTCGACCGCCGCGGGGCCCCGGCCGGCGTCGGGCGCCTCGGAGAGGAAGACGAGCGCCAGCATCAGCGCGGCGTCCAGTCGGCCCACGAGCAGGCACGGATCGTCGTCGGCCGGGGCGGTCGCCGTCCTCGCGTACCCGCGGCGGACCGCCGCCGGGTCGAGGTCGTTCTCCGGGTACCGGGCGTACTCGACGAGTCGGCCGAACTCCACGGCCGGGGGCCCGAGCAGGGCGTTCGACCAGTCCAGCAGGGCGACCGCCCGGCCCTGGTGGCGGCGGATGTTGGCGCTGCGCACGTCGAGGTGCAGCAGGCTGTCCTCGGCGCAGCCGGCGAGGTGGCCGGCGAGCAGGGAGGCGGACGGCGGCTCGGGCCAGTCGTCGACGCGGCGGCCGATCTCGGCCCAGCGGCGCCCGATGCGCGCGGCGATCGCCGCCGCCGTGCCGGCTCCCTCCGCCGCGACGGGCCTCAGCTGCGGCGGCGGCACCCGGTGGAGCCTCGCGAGGAGGTGACCCAGCTCGAAGGAGTCGAGGTCCGAGCCGTCGTCGGGGACGTAGGCGGACAGCAGCACGTCGGGGGCGGCCGGGTCGTCCGCCAGGACGAGCTCCCTCGGCTGCGCGACCGGCAGGCCGTGGGCGGCCAGGTGCTTCGCGATGGCGTACTCCTGCCGGAGCAGGGTCCGGGTGTCCACGTGGGGGTCGTTGGCGTTCGACTCGTACCGCCGGCGCGCGAGCCGCATCGCGACGGGCCGGCCGTCCCGCCCCTGCGCCCGGAACACGGAGAACTCCAGGCCCTCGCCGACGAGTTCCAGACCGCTCAGGCCCCACCGCTCGGCCAGGTCGTCCAACGCGGCGAATCGCTCACTCATGTACACCTTCGGGGTTTCGCGGTCGCAGGTCGGCCTGCGTCGTTCACCACCAGTGTGAAGGCGCCGGGCGGGCACGTCAGGCGTTCGACGGAGGTGGCACGCGATGACGCGGGATGGCGCGGGTGCGGCTCCGGCCCGGCTCAGCCCCGGTTGTGGTCGCCGGCCGCGCCGTCGAGGAGTTCGCGCAGGATGTCCATGTGGCCCGCGTGCCGCGTCGTCTCCGTCACCATGTGGATGAGCACCCAGCGCAGCGACACGGCGTCGCCGAACCAGGCCTTGCCCAGGTCGTCGAGGTCGAGCTCGCCGATCACCTCGTCGGCGGCGGCGCGGGCGCGGGCGTAGAACGCCAGGACGTCCTCGGTGGACTCGTGCGGCTCCACCCTCATGTCGGAGGTCTCGTCGGCCTCCAGGTCGAAGGGCAGGGGCCCGGTCTCGCGGCCGAACGCCTCGCAGAACCAGCCCAGCTCGGCACCTCCCAGGTGCTTGACCAGGCCCAGCAGGTTCGTCCCCGACGGGGTCATCGGCCGCCGCAGCTGCTCGTCGTCCAGGCCGTCGAGCTTCCACAGCACCGCGTCACGGTGCCGGTCGAGGGCGACGCGCAGACTCTCCTTCTCAGCACCGGTGAACGGTACGCGCTTCATCATGGGCGGACCGTACCAGCCGTCACCGACAAGTGCCGCCGGGCCGGCGGCCGGCCCCGTTCCGCTCGCGGGCGGCACCGGACGGCGCCGTCCGCCCGGGGTGGCGCCGCGTCAGGCGGAGCGGTGGTAGGAGGTGAGCGAGATCCGGACCGGGCCGTCGTCGGCCGAGGCGAGGATGCGGACGATGGCGATGTCCTGGCCGCCCTGGGCGCGGACGCAGAAGCTGCGGTCGGTGCGCAGGGCGTTGAAGGGCAGGGTGGAGACCGGCTGGGTTTCGACGCCCTTGACGCAGTCGGGCAGGGTGAGCCGGCCGGTCGGCGCGACGTAGGCGTCGCTGTCCTCGGGGATGGAGAACTCGCCGGCGTGGCGGCCCAGGTACCAGGTGGAGGCGTCCTGGGCGGTGACCTTCCCGGCCTTGAGGTCGAACTCGTAGCTGGGGTCGGGGGAGGTGAGTTCGAGGTTGGTGTGGACGGCGGTGTACCCGGCGGCCGTCGTGGCCGGGGCGGTGGCCGGGGCACTGGTGGCGGCGCCGGACGGGGGGAGGTTGGCGGCGACGTTCTGGTCGTCGGGGTCGTCGAGGTACTCGGGATCGAGCAGGACGAACGCGGCCGCGGCGCCGACGAGGAGGGCGGCGGTGGTCAGGAGCACGGTGCGGGTACGGGTGTGCCGGCGGGCGGGGGTGGCGGGCTCGGGTCTGTCGGGGGCCGGTTGCAGCCGGGTGGGCGACGGGGCGGGGAGGCCGAGCGTGGTCGGGGCGTCGGCCGCGGCCCGGGCCGGGGAGAGGACGGTGGCGGGCGGGGCGGGTGTGCCGGGCGTGGTCGGCAGGTCGCTGTGGCGGCGGATCGCGCCGACGACCTGCTGGGGCAGCCAGTCGTCGGAGAAGCGGAGTTCGCCGCCGGTGGCGGGGTGCCGGCGGGCGGCCTCGATCAGCTGGGCGGTGCCCGGCCGGTCCTCGGGGCGCTTGGCCAGGCAGAGCCGGACCAGTTCGTGCAGCCCGGGCGGCAGCTGGGAGAGGTCGGGCTCCTCGTGCACCGCCCGGTACAGCGAGGCGGGCTCGGGCCCGTCGCCGAAGGGGGGAGCGCCGGAGCCGACGTAGGCGATCAGGGCGCCCAGCGCGAAGACGTCGGTGGCCGGGGCGGCGGACAGGCCGAGGGCCTGTTCGGGGGCCATGAAGCCGGGCGAGCCGATCCGCAGACCGGTGCCGGTGAGCGGGCTGGCGTCGGCGGCCCGGGCGATGCCGAAGTCGATGACGCGGGGGCCGTCGGCGGCGACGAGGACGTTGCCGGGCTTGAGGTCGCGGTGGACGACGCCCGCCGCGTGGATCGCCTGGAGGGCCTCGGCGATGCCGGCGAGGAGCAGCAGGACGGTCCGTTCGGGCAGCGGTCCGTAGTGCTGGACGACCTGCTGGAGGGAGGGGCCGGGCACGAAGGTGGTGGCCAGCCAGGGGGTGGCGGCGTCGGTGCCCGCGTCGACCACCTGGGCGGTGTAGAGGCCGTGGATGCGCCGGGCGCTGGCGACCTCCTGGGCGAAGCGGTGCCGGAACTCGGGGTCCTCGGCGAGTTCGGGCCGGACGACCTTGAGCGCGACCGGCCGCCCGCCGGGGGTGTAGGCCAGGTAGACGAGGCCCATGCCGCCCGCGCCGAGCCGCGCGCAGAGGCGGTAGCCGCCGACCTCGCGGGGGTCGTCCGGGGACAGCGCCTGGAACGCCGTGGGCGACGGGGCGCCGAAGGGCTCTGCGGTCATGCTGGCTCCCAGCGGGTCGTGCGGGTGGGACGGGGGAGTGGCGGAGCGGGCGGGGCAAGGTGAGGCGGGGTGGGACGGTGCAAGGCGAGGGCGCGGCGAGTGGTCGGGCCGGGGGCCCGGGCGGACGCCGGCGTCGCGAAGCGCACCGGATCATACCCCGACTGGGATTTCAGTCAGGAATGGGGCCCTCCGGTCGGCCGGTGCCCCCTCCGGGTAAGGTGACTCCTTGTGGCTGACCGTCGAACCTTGATCATGGAAGCGGCTGCGCGGGTCATCGCCCGGCGCGGCGTCCGCGGGCTGCGCGTGGAGGAACTGGCGGCGGAGGCGGGGGTGTCCACCGCGCTGATCTACTACCACTTCAAGGACCGCGCGGGGATCCTCCGCGCGACGCTGGAGTTCATCAACGACCGCGCCGAGCGCTACACGACGGAGCGCGCGGCGGACGCGCCGCCGCTGGACGCCCGGGGCGAGCTGGAGCAGACGCTGCTGCTGGAGCTCCAGGACACCCCCGAGGTGCGGGAGAACAGCACGGCCTGGGGTGAGCTGCGGGCGAGTGCGGTGTTCGATCCCGAGCTGCGGGAGGACCTGGCCCGGGCCACCCTCGTCTGGGTCCAGGAGGTCGCGGAGCTGCTCGGGCAGGTGCGGCCGATGAACGGGGCCGCCGCCCTGGCGGCCTCGGCCGAGCGGCTGACCGCGCTGCTGGAGGGGCTGAGCGTCCGTTGGCTCAGCGGCAGCCTGCCGGTGGCGCACGCGCGTGAGCTGATGGCCGGCGCGATCGACGCCGAGGTGGAGCGGCTGCGCGGGTAGCGCGCGTCGCGTTCCGGCCCCGGGCGAAGAGGCGACCCGGGGCCTTGTCGCGTTCCGGGGACTTTCCGCGCCGGGCCTTTCCCGCGTCGGGGCCGGTCGGGCAGTTTCATGATCTGGAGCTTGACTGAAAATTCAGTCAATGTCAGAGTTGCGACTGCGGGGCCACCGGTCACTCGGTGGGCAATACTTGATTTGGAGATCCGTCATGAGCAACATCCACGGTGACAACCGCTCCCTGTTCGACCGCCTCTTCGGGGCCCCGCCCTCGCCCCCGCCCCCGCACCAGGCGGAGCACGGGCTGCCGTACGCCGGCGAGGCCGGGCTCCCGCAGTGGTGGGTGGACCGCGACGACGTCCCGCACGCCCGCACCTGGATGTCCTGGCCGTCCCGCAAGTCCGTCTGGGGCAGGCAGCTGGCGGGTGTCCAGCAGGACATCGCGCTCATCGCCCGGACCATCGCCCGCTTCGAGCCGGTGGTCATGTGCGCCCCGGACGACTACAGCGTCCGGGAGGCCCGGTCCCTGTGCGGATCCGCCGTCACCGTGACGGACGCCGTCCCCACCGATGACCTCTGGATGCGGGACACCGCCCCGGTGTTCCGGCGCGACGGCTACGGGCGGCTCGACGCCGTCGGCCTCAACTTCAACGGCTGGGGCGGCAAGCAGACCCACCGGGACGACGCCGAGGTCGCGCGCGGCATCGCCGAGATGCTCCGACTCCCCTTCTCCTACGCGGAGTTCGTCGGTGAGGGCGGCTCGGTCGAGACCGACGGCGACGGCACCCTGATGGCCACCGAGAGCAGCCTGGTCAACAAGAACCGCAACCGGGGCATGAGCCGGGACGAGATCGAGGAGGCCGTCCTGGAGGTGTACGGCGCGGACAAGATGATCTGGGTCCCCGGGATCAAGGGCCAGGACATCACCGACGACCACATCGACGTCACCTCCCGGTTCGTCCGGCCGGGCGTCGTCCTGGTGCAACTGCCCCCGGCGGACCGCCACGACGTCTGGGCCCGGGACGCCCGGGAGCAGTTCGACATCCTCTCCCGGGCCACCGACGCCAGGGGCCGCCGGCTCCAGGTGATCCGGGTGGACGGCCCCGACACCGTCCGCTCGCGCGACTCGAAGTTCGTCGACTCGTACCTGAACTTCCACGTCGTCAACGGGGGCGTGATCGCCGCCCAGTTCGGCGACGCGTACAAGGACGAGGCCGCCCGGCGCACCCTCGCCGAGGCGTTCCCCGGGCGCGAGGTCGTCCAGCTCGACGTCGACCGCCTGATGGCCGGGGGCGGCGGCATCCACTGCTCCACGATGCAGGAACCCCTGCCGTAGCCGTAGCCGCCCCCCGTTGCCCGCCGCCCGCCCGCGCTGTCCCGCGCCCTCGTACCGCCGGAGCGTTCCGTGTTCAACCCGACCCCGCCCGCTTCCTCCGCCCGGTCGACCCCGTCCACCCCGTCCGTCCCGTCCCGCCGCACGATGCTGCGCGCCGTGGCCGGAGCCGGCCTGCTGACGCTCGGCGCCGCGGCCTGTGCCCCGTCGGACGGGCCCGGGGCGGCGGCCCCCTCGGGCTCCTCGGAGCCGCCCGCGCCGGGCACGTCCCAGCCGTCGGCGCCCGTGGCATCCCAGCCGCCCGCCTCCGGCGGGGCGGGTGCGACGCCGGGGCGCAGGTTCGGCGCGGAGTGGGAGAGCCACGCCCGCACCTTCATGGCCTGGCCGGCGTCCACCGGCATCTGGGGCGACCAGCTCCCGGACGTCCGCCAGGACATCGCGCGGCTGGCCCGCGCCGTCGGGGGCTACGAACCGGTGGTGATGTTCGCCCGCCAGTCCCAGGTGGACGCGGCGCAGAGCGCGTGCGGCAAGGACGTCGAGGTCGTCGCGCTGCCCGTCGACGACCTGTGGGCCCGGGACACCGTACCGGTGTTCGTCGAGGAGGCCGGAAAGCCGAAGGGCGTCGACTTCAACTTCAGCGGCTGGGGCAACAAGCAGAAGGAGCACGGCAACGACACGGCGCTGGCCGCCGCCGTCCTCGGCCGGTACGGGATCGAGCGGGTCCGTACGTCGGTCGTCGCGGAGGGCGGCTCGTTCGAGACGGACGGGGAGGGGACGCTGATGGTCACCGAGAGCTCGGTGGTCAACCAGCGCCGCAACCCGGGCAGGAGCCGGGACGAGATCGAGGCCGAGCTCAAGACGGCCCTCGGCGTGACCAAGGTGATCTGGTTCGCCGGTGTGCGCGACCAGGACATCACGGACGCGCACGTGGACTGCCTGGTGCGCTTCGCCGCCCCCGGGGTCGTCCTGCTGGACCAGCCCTTCCCCGGCGCGCCCGCCGACGTCTGGTCCCGCTCCGCGGCCCAGGCGCGCGAGGTTCTCAAGACGGCCACCGACGCCCACGGGAGGCCGTTGCAGGTGATCGACCTTCCGCAGCCCGATCCGGACCGGATCACCGGCCGCGGCGACGCGTTCGTGTCCTCGTACATCAACTTCTACGTCGCCAACAAGTCGCTGTTCCTGCCGCGCTTCGGGGACGCCAAGGCCGACGACCGGGCCCAGCAGATCCTGCGCGACCACTTCCCCGGCCGCGACATCGTCCCGGTGAAGATCGACGACATCGCCTCCGGCGGCGGCGGGATCCACTGCTCGACCCACGACCAGCCCGGCACGCCGGAGTCCTGACCGCTGCTCCTTCGGCGACACGCCCTAGGCGCGCCAGCCCGCGATCTCCGTGCCGATCGCCTCGTCGAGCAGGCTGCGCGCGCGGTCGAGCGGCAGGGAGCCGCTCAGCCAGCGGATGCTGAGGCCCTCCAGGAGCGCGGTGAGGCGTTCGGCGGAGGCGGCGTGTGCGGGCGCGGTGCCGAACGGATGGGCGCGGCCGAGCAGGCCGGCGATCTCGTGCACCCAGGTGTGGGTGGCCCTGGCCAGGTCCTCGCGGAGGCGGGACTCGAAGACCGCGCTCGCCCGCAACTCGCCCCAGGCGGTGCTGTTCTCGCGGACCTCGGCGGAGTCCTGGAGTTCCAGCAGCAGGGCCTGGGCCAGTTCGCTGCAGGGGTCGTCCGCGGGCGCCCCGGGCTCCGGTTCGGCGGTGTAGCGGTCGGCCCGTTCGCCGATGAACTCCAGGGTCTCGCGCAGGATCCCGGCGCGGTCGGTGAAGTGGTAGTAGATCAGCGAGGTCGACACCCCGGCCTCGGCGGCCAGTTCCCCCACCCGCAGCCCGCGTACGCCGCGTCGCGCGATGAGCCTCGTGGCCGCTCTCAGTATCTCTGTCCGACGGTCTGGCATGGTGGTCCACTGTACTCGAAATATTGACTGAACTTTCAGTCCAGCCGGGAAGTCGTCCGCCCCGGCGGATCGCCTGATTCGCCCGATCGGCGCCGCGCGGGCTCGCCGACGGACCCGCCGGCCACCCCTACTGTCGGATATCGCCCGCTTCGGGGTGGAATCCGTGTCGACGAGGGGACCTGCCATGAGAGAACCCGCCCTGTCCCGCCGGGCCGTGCTGCGCTCCGGGGCGGCCGCGGCCGTGGTCGCGATGGTGGAAGGCTGCGGTTCGTCGGGGGCCTCGTCCCCGAAGGACGAGCCGACCACGGCCGCCGGCACGGGCACGGGCGGAGCCGCGAGCGCCGCCGCGTCGTACGCCATGCCGGCCGAGTGGCGCCCCCACACCAGGACGTTCATGGCCTGGCCGGCCCTCGATTCGGTGTGGGGCGACCAACTGCCCGCCGTCCGCCAGGACATCGCGCACATCGCGCAGGCCGTCGCCCGGTTCGAACCGGTGGTGCTGATGGCCCGCCCGGACCAGAGCGCCGCGGCCCGGCAGCTGTGCGGCTCCAGCGTCGAGGTCCTCGACCTGGCGGTGGACGACCTGTGGGCCCGCGACACCGGCCCGACCTTCGTCACCGGCCCGGCCGGGCTGGCCGGCGTCGACCTCAACTTCAACGGCTGGGGCGGCAAGCAGACCCACGACAACGACGCCAAGGTCGCCCGGAACCTCCTCGACCACTACGGGATCCGGCGCATCCAGGCGCCGATCACCGGCGAGGGCGGCGCGATCGAGGTCGACGGCGAGGGCACCCTGATGGCCACCGAGAGCTCGTGGGTCAACTCGAACCGCAACCCGGGCACGAGCCGCGACCAGATCGAGGGGGCCCTGAAGGACCTGTTCGGCGTCCAGAAGGTCATCTGGTTCGCCGGCGTGGCCGGGCAGGACATCACCGACTGCCACATCGACGCCCTGGCCCGGTTCGCGGAGCCGGGCGTGGTCGTCATCCACCGCCCCGGCCCGGACACGCCGCCGGACATCTGGTCCCGCGCCTCCGACCAGGCCTTGCAGGTGCTCGGCTCCACCACCGACGCCAAGGGCCGCAAGCCGCGGATCGTGGAACTCGCCGAACCCGACCTCACCGGGCAGCCGGACCGGGGCAAGGACTTCCTGGCCACCTACCTCAACTACTACGTCGTCAACGGGGCGGTGATCATGCCCCAGTTCGGGGACAAGGCCTCCGACGACCGGGCGGTCGGCGTGCTGGCCGACCTCCATCCCGGCCGCGAGATCGTCCCGGTGAGCATCAACGCCATCGCGGCCGGCGGTGGCGGCATCCACTGCTCGACCCAGCAGCAGCCCGAGGCCGCCGGGGCCTCCGGCGGCTCCTCGGGCCCGGCCTGACCGATCTGCCGGCCCGATCGGCCGGGCCGCACCGAGCCCCGAGAGCAGGGGCGGCACGGCCCGGCCGATCGGGCCGTTCCCGGACGGTCAGCCCGTGATCGGCCGGCTGTCCAGGCGGATGTGGTCGACCGCCCAGTACCAGTTGTTGCCCGCGTCGTACATCCGGAACTTCAGCGTCACCGCCTGCGCCCCCGCCGGGACGGCGAGGCGGCGGGTGACCAGGGTGTTCTGGACGTCCTTGCCGGCGTTGTCGTTGCCGGTGGCGTCGGCGCTGTAGAACACCAGGCGGGTCTCCGTGCCGTTGTCGAACACGGCGGTGACGGACGCCTTCTGCGGGGCCTCCTGCCGGTAGTGCGAGTCGAAGGCCAGGTACAGGGTGTCGACGCCGGCCGGGAGGCGGACGGCGGGGGAGACGAGCGTGGAGTCGAAGACGCCCTTGCGGGAGGGCGAGCCGGTGTCGTCCCAGTCGTCCGGGTCGGCGACGGCGAGGACGCCCAGGCCGCGGGTGAAGTTGCCGCGGTCCTGCCCGGCCGGGGTGGACCACTCCCGCTTGGTGTGGAAGGTCCAGCCCTGGAGACGGACGGTGCCCTGCGGCATGCCGGGGGCGTTGACCACCGACCAGCCCTGCGGCGCTTGGGCCGTCCAGCCGAGCACGCCGTCCTGCGGCTGGAGCGCGCCGGCCAGCGACTCGAAGTCCTCGCCCAGCAGGTGGCCGGCCATCACGGGGGCGGGGCGGGCGGCGAGTTCGCCGTCGGCGATCGCGAAGCGGTCGCCGGCCAGCGCCCGGGCGGTGACCAGGATCCGGTGGGTGGCGCCGTCCGGCAGCTGGGCGGGCGGGGTGACCTCCCAGACGGCGGTGGCGGTGGCGCCGGCGGCGAGCGCGGCGGGCGGCGCGGTGACGGCGGTGACCGTCCAGCCCGGCGGGACGACCGGCTGCGCCTCGACGGCGGTGAGCGCGGCGGTGGCGGTGAGCACGGCCGAGACCCGGGCCGGGCGGCCGGGCAGCAGGACGGGCTCGTCGATGGTGCTGGAGGCGGCCCCGAGGGCGACGTCCACGGCGAGCGGGTCGGCGAGGCCCAGGGCCGGGTCGGTGACCGTCCGGTCGTCCCAGGGGAAGCGGCCGGCGATCCGGCGGCGGAAGGTGAGGTCCCCGCGGACGGCCACCGCGACGTCGTACCAGCCCTCGGGCCGGACCGCGACGTTGACGGTCCGGTCGTCGCCGGCCGCGACCCGCACCTCGCGCAGCCCGTCGCCGTAGGCGAGGTCGCCGACCAGGAAGGTCTGGGCGGTGCGCGAGCGGTTGATCACGTCGACTTCGAGGACCTTGCCGTTGCGCTCCTCCGACAGCGACACCTCGTACGTGGCGGCGGCGTCGCCGCGCAGGTGCCACAGCGCGCCGTTGGGGCCGTGGACGCGCAGGTCGTAGCCCTCCGGGCCGACCGTCCAGACGTCGGAGAGCCGGCTCTTCGCGCCGACGGTGTAGTGCCGGGGCGCGCCGCCCGGTGCCGGGTAGACGGCGAACACCGCGCCCTGGCGGCCCTGGTTGACCAGGTCGAGGGTGAGCTCACCGCCCTTCAGCCGGGGCTTGACCAGCAGGTCGTAGGGCGCCGGGCGGGCCGAGCGGGTGCCGCGCTGCTGCTGCGGGAAGGCCTGCGGGCTGGGCACGGTGGGGGCGGGGAGCTTGCCGGTGTCGACCACCTTCTGCCGGTTGCCGCTGGTGTCGGGCAGCTGCGGCCAGGCCGGGTTGCGGCCGGAGAAGTCGAAGACGTTGGTGAGGTCGCCGCAGACGGTGCGCCGCCACGGGCTGATGTTGGGCTCCTGGACGCCGAAGCGCTGCTCCAGGAAGCGCAGCACCGAGGTGTGGTCGTAGACGGTGGAGTCGACGACCCCGCCGCGGGTCCACGGCGAGACCACGACCATCGGCACCCGCACGCCCAGGCCCATCGGGTACGGGCCGGAGACCAGGGTCTCGCCGGCCGGCAGGGTGTCGGACCAGGTGAGCGAGCCGTCCGCGGCCTTGACCCGGTACCGGCCGTCCTGGCCGACGACCCGGTGGTAGGTGGCGGAGCCCTTGCTGACGCGGACGACGACCTCGCCGTCCACCGGCACGGTCGACTTGCCGCGCCCGGTGGCCAGCGGCGGGACGGGCGGCAGCTGGTGGTCGAAGAAGCCGCCGTGCTCGTCGTAGTTCAGGATGAAGACGGTCTTCTGCCACACCTCGGGCTTCGCCGCCAGGGCGGCGAGCAGCCGGGCGGTGAGGTGCTCGCCGTTCGGCGGCGCGTAGTTGGCGTGCTCGGAGAGCGCGGCCGGGGCGACGATCCAGGACACCTGCGGCAGCTGGTCGGCCTGGACGTCGGCGGCGAAGGCGTCGACCAGGGCGTCGCCCATCGCGAACGGGTCGTTCTTCTTCGCCGGGTCGCCGACGGCCCGCATGCCGCGCTCGTACAGCGGCTCGCCGGGCTTGGCCTTGACGAAGGGGGCGAACCAGGCGAGCGCGTTGTCGTCGAAGTTGTCCAGCGCCTGGTAGGTCTTCCAGCTGACGCCGGCCCGCTCCAGGCGCTCGGCGTAGGTGGTCCACTCGTAGCCGCCGGGGATCTCGGTGTTGTCGGTCACCGGGGTGTCCCGTACGGTGCCGCCGCTGGTCCCGGTCATCAGGTGGTCGCGGTTGGTGTTGGTGTTGCACTGGACGGACGCGTAGTAGGCGTCGCAGGTGGTGAACACCGAGGCGAGCGCGTGGTAGAAGGGCATGTCGGCGCTCTCGTAGTAGCCCTGGCCGAGCCAGCCGCCGGAGCGGCGGGTGACCGAGCCGTCGGCGAGGCCGTCGTTCCAGGCCTTCATGGAGTCCACGAAGCCGAAGGCGGGCGCGCCCTGCTGGTAGGCGCTGGTGTGCGCGGCGTTCATCGGGAAGGGCAGCAGGTGGCCCTCCTTGCGGCCCGGGTCGGGCTGGTGGAACACCGAGCGCCCGTTGATCCCGCGCACCGCCGTCCGGTCGCCGAAGCCGCGGACACCCGCCAGGGTGCCGAAGTAGTGGTCGAACGCGCGGTTCTCCTGCATCAGCACCACGACGTGCTGGATGTCCGCCAGCCGCCCGGGCTTGGCCGGCGCGGCGAGCGCCTCCTGGACGCTGATCGGGAGGGCGGACAGCACGGCGGCCGCCGCCGCGCCGCCGAGCAGGCTGCGGCGCGACAGTTCGGGCATCGGCATCGGACTCATCGGGTGGGGCTCCTTGCTGACGGGCGCCGGACCATCGGTTCGACCCGGACCAGCCATGTTTCTAAGCGACCGAGGTGACCGGGGCCGGGGAGTTCGATGACGATCCGATGGCCGTCAAGGGGCCCGGAGCTGTACAGACAACTTGACTTGACGCCGGGCCACGGAGAACCGCGGCCGACGAGGCCCGGTGAACTCCCGCGCCCCTCCGAGCCGTAGCACCGGGGTGGGGGCGCGGAAGCGGCGCGCCCGGACACCGGGGAGGAACTGGATGCAGTCCCGACGCGACCAGGTGCAGGCGCACCTGTTCGTGATGAGCAGGCTGGCCTCCGGCATGCTGCGGGCCGAGCCCGACGCGCCGGACACCCCCACCGGGCGGACCACCCGGGGCACCACGACCGGACTGGCCGTGGCCGTCCTGATCGGGCTCGGGGTCGTGGTGTACGGGGTCATCAAGCCTGGCGGCGACGCCGGCTGGACCAAGCCCGGCACGCTCGTGGTGGTGGAGGAGACGGGCGCCCGCTACCTCTTCGTGGGCGGGCAGCTGCACCCGGTGCTGAACGACACCAGCGCCCGGTTGGTGGCCGGCGACCAGATGGCGGTCGCCCAGGTCGGCCGGGCGTCGCTCGCGGACGTGCCGCGCGGCGCCCCGGTCGGGATCGTCGGCGCCCCGGACGGACTGCCGCCGGCCGCCGAACTCGCGGGCGGCACCTGGCTGGTGTGCGGGACCGTCCAGCCAGGCCCGACCGGCGCCCCCGCACCCCGGCTGGGCCTGCTGATGGACCCGGTCAAGGAGGGCAAGGCGCTGACCCCGGGTCAGGCCGTGCTGGTCTCCCTCCCGGACGGGACGGTGCACCTGCTCTGGCAGGGCCAGCGACTGCGCGTCGACACCGCCAACCAGGCCCTGCAGGCGCTCGGATACGGCGGGGCGACGCCCTTCCCCGTCCCGGCCGGGGTGCTGAACGCGCTGCCCGCCGGCCCGGACCTCGCCTCCCCCGCCGTCCCCGGGCGCGGCGGCGACGGCCCGGTGCTCTCCGGGAAGCCGACCAGGATCGGCCAACTCTTCGACGTCGCCGGCGGTGCGCACTACCTGCTCACCAAGGACGGCCTGGTCCCGCTCACCACGACCCTGTACGAGCTGCTGCGCGGCGATCCGCGCACCCAGAAGGAGGCGTACGCGAACAACGCCCCGGCGCCCGCGCTGATCGGCCCGGTCGACCTGGCCGCCCACACCGCGCCGGGCGGGGCCCCGGCCACGGGACTGCCCGAGACGCCGCCGACCCTGGTCACCCCGTTGCACGGCGAGGGGGTCTGCGCCGACCTGCACACCGGTGCCGGCTCCCCGGTCACCGCGATCACCCTCCTGGACGCGGCCGGGGCGGACACCGGGCGCCCGCCGACCGCTCCGGCGGGTGCGGTGGGCAGCGGCTGCGCGGTGGCCGACCGGATCTCCGTCCGGCCCGGGCGCGGCGCCCTGGTCAAGGTGGTCTCCGGCGCGGGCACGGGCAGCACCGAGTACCTGGTCACCGAGGCGGGGGTGCGGTATCCGCTGCCCTCGGCGGCCGTCGCCAAACAGCTCGGCTACGGGGGTGCCACGCCGGTTTCGGTGCCCGCCCCGGTGGTCGGGCTGCTCCCCACCGGGCCGCTCCTGGACCCGGCGGCGGTGGCCGACGGGGCAGCCGCCACGCCGACGGCCGCCGCCGCGGCCGCCGCGCCCGGTTCGGCCCCGTGCAGCTGAACCACCCGGTCTCGCGAGCCCGTTGAGTCGGTCAGGAACGTGTGCGGGGTCGCAGTCGCGCCCCCGCTCGTGCAGGGAAGGGAGCATGCCGTGGGCACACCGTCCATGTTGACGAAGGAAGATGAGGCGATCCGCCAGGTTCTTTCGAGCCTGGAGCAGCAGATCGAGAACATGGTGACCGCCGGCCGCACGGTCGAGCGGATCAAGGAGGAGCTCGCCGCCGGCTACATCTCCGGCGCGAGCGACATGTTCCAGTCGAAGGTCGATGACTGGATGCAGCGCTACCAGAAGGTCATCGGTGCCTTCGAGAACTTCGTCCAGTCCACCCAGGGCGCCAACCAGATCCTCACCCAGGCCGAGAACGATGCCCGGGCGCACGCCGCGGACGGCATCTACAACGGGCTCCAGGGCGCCTGAGGACGCGTCGGAAGAGCAGGAAGACTAGGGAAAGCGAACCGATGGACTTCGGAAACATCCAGCTCCACCACGAGACGGTCGAGCAGTCGGCGGCCGAGCTCCGGCAGGCCGGCAACCTGATGCACAGCAACTTGGAAGAACTCATGGGCAAGCTGAGGGGCGTGATCGACGGCGGGCACTTCCAGGGTGTCGCCGCCACCGCCTTCGAGGAGCTCTCCCGGGTCGTCGCGGCCAACGAGTCGCAGATGGACAAGGACATCGAGGCCGCGGCGAACACGCTCACCAAGATGCACGACATCATGACGGAATCGGACTACAACGCCGGCAAGCAGTTCTAGTCCGGGCGGGGGCGCGCGACCATGGGTGAAACGACGATCAAGGTGACGGTCGAAGGTCTGGAGACCTTCGTGAAGGATCTGAACACCTTCGAACAGGACGTCAACGGCCAGAAGACGTCCTGGACCGAGGTGCCGGCGCTGAAGCCCGGCCGGGAATCGTTCCCCGCGACGAAGGCCCTGAAGACCAACTTCGAGGCCTTCTCCAAGAGTGTGGGCGAATCGATCGAGGCCATCCGGGGCGACGTCGACAAGATCGTGCTCGACCTGATCAAGGCGCGGGAGAAGCTGCACCTCGGTGACGGCGAAGCCCTGTCGGAGGCCCAGATGATGGACGTCCTCAAGGACGTGCTCGGCGGAGTCACCGGACCTCCCACCCCGCCCAAGTGAGGGCCCGTCGTCGGATCGGGCGGTTGTGGGGCCGCCCGATCCGACGGCACACCGCTGTCCTGACCCGTGTCACCGCGTTCGGAGGAAACCATGGCGGACGAGCCGCCCAAGGTCACGTACACCTGGGAACAGATGCTGGAGGCGTTCGCGGGGTCGGACCACAGCGCCATCGTGAAACGGACGGACGTCACGGGGCAGCCGTGGATCACCGGGCAGGAGCTGGTGACGGACTCCCGGTACAACAACAACCTGCGCAAGAAGAAGGACGGCCTGGCCAGCCACAACGCCGGCTACGACATGTGGGCGGAGTGGGACTACGGCGACGGCAACGCCACCACCCCGTTCACCACGATCCTGGGTGTGACCTACAACTGGCACTTCTTCGACGACACGCCCTCCGGCACGTCGGGGAGCGTGCTGCACCGGTTCCACACCGACCCCGGAGAGATCCTGGGCGGGGCCATCTTCCAGGGGGGCCCGGGGAACGACAACACGAACTACAAGACGCTGATCGAGGCGGCGCGGATCCTCGCCCTGGTGGACACGTTCTTCGCGGACAACCGGGCGAAGATCCACCAGTGGGCCGAGTCCGTGGACGGCGCGGGCAGCGACTTCCAGGGCAGTGCGGCAGGCCGGTTCAAGGAGGTCCTGGTCGGGCTGCAGAACGAGTTCAAGACGCTGCACTACCGACTCAGCGGCGACCTCGACGCGTTCAAGGACGACGCCCCCGCGCCGGCCGCGGGCAGCAGCATCGCCGACAAGCTGAAGGCGGCCGGCGAGGCGTTGGTCAAGGTCCAGCAGGACATGTACAACAACGGGTACAACCCCTGGCGCGGGTACAGCGCCTTGACGGACCCCACGGGCTCGTGGGCGTACAAGAGCAACGACGACCCGGACAAGCACGCCACGTACGCCTGGCCGGACCTGTGCATCCACTACGCGTTCACGCAGGAAGTCCAGAAGCTGACGGCGGTCCGCTACCCGACGACGTACAACAACGAGTCCTCGTACGAGGCCACGGTCAGCGGCGGCACCACGAGCATGACGAGCGGTTCCGCCGGGACCGCGTCGGTCGCCGCCTTCGCCACGGTCCTGAACAACGCGGCGACCAAGCAGTGGACGGACGAGGTGGTCAAGACGCTCGACAAGGCGGCCTCCGACGCCGGGACCGCCCTCGCCGCCGCCTACGAGGCCGCGTCCAAGGTCCTGATGTCGTTCGCGGCCCCGAACATGGACCTGGCCCCGGACAAGGTGGACCCCCCGAAGGACAGCCCCGACAAGGGGCCCGGCGGCACTGACGGCCCGAAGGACGACAAGAACGGTCCGAAGGACGGCGGCATCGGCGGTCCGCCGCCGCCGAAGATCGACACCGGCCCCCCGCCGCCGAAGCCCGGCGGGATCGGCGGCGACGGCACCGGCGGCAAGGGCGGCGGCACCGGGACCGGAGGCATCGGCGGAATCGGTGGGATCGGGGGGATCGGCGGCGGCAACGGCCAGGCACCGCTGCTCGACAAGGACGGCAAGCCGCTTCTCGACAAGGACGGCAAGCCGATGTACGTCCCGCCGGGGACGAAGGTCAACGACAAGGGCGAACTCATCGGCCCCGACGGCAAGCCGCTCCTCGACAAGGACGGCAAGCCCCGGCACGTGCCGGTGGGCACCGTGGTGGGCCAGCCGACCACGGGGTCGGGCGGATCGGGCGGATCGGGCAGTTCGGGGGGCGGATCGACCTCCAACACGGCGTTCAAGGTGCCGCCGGGGTCGAAGATCAACGACGACGGCACCGTCACCACCCCCGAGGGCAACCTGCTGAAGGACTCCAACGGCAACCCGGTGGTGCTCCGCAAGGACGACAAGATCGACGCGGACGGCACCGTCCGCACCGCGAGCGGTCGGCCCGTCTCGCAGTTCGAGCAGCTGCTGTCCGACGAGGAGCACGCGCTCTCAGGGCGGGGCGGCGGGCTCGTCGTCGGCGGGGGAGGCGGCAGCGGCGGTAGCGGCAGCAGCTGGACCGGCCTGCCGAGCTCGCTCGGCGGCGGCGGAATCTCCTTCGGCGGTTCCGGCGGTTCGAGCTCCCTCAAGAGCGGCACCGACCTGTTCGGCGAGCCCTTCAGCGGCCAGGGTTCCGGCCCCAAGACCATGGGCGGCATCGCCGCTCAGGGGCCGCCGCGCATCGGCGTCAGCGACCGCTTGGCCTCCGCCCTGGGCATCGACAAGGGGGCGGCGGCGGCCGAGGAGGCCATGGCCTCCCGCACCATGGCCGCCGAGCGGGCGTCAGCGGCCGGGCTGGCCGGCGAGGAGGCCCAGCTGATGGGCCGGGGGGTCTCCACCACCGGTGGAGGCGGCCCCATGATGCCGCCGATGGGCGCCGGTGCCGGCGCGGGCGCGGGCGGTCAGGGGGAGAAGGAACGGCAGCGCACCACCTGGCTGGCCGAGGACGAGGAGGTCTGGGGCACCGACTCGGGCGCCGTGACGGGCGTCATCGGCCGCTGACCGGGCGATTCGCGTCGGCGGTCGAACCGCAGGACCCCGCCCGTCCGTAGAGAGAACCGTACGACCCCACGAGCCGACGCGTCCCGGGCCTCACCCCCGTAGGCCCGGGACGCGTCATCGGGATTCGGGACGAGACGGAAGTGCGGGTGATGGCGTTGTCGTACGCCGAACAGATCGAACAGGCCATGGCCGCTCTGGAGGAGCAGCAGGCCAAGATGGCGGTGGCCGCCAAGGAGTTGCAGGCGGCCACCGCCTCGGTGACGTCCAAGGACCGGATGGTCACCGCGACGGTCGGGGCGCAGGGGCAGGTGGTGTCCCTGGTCTTCCACACCACCGCGTACCGGTCGATGGCACCGGCCCAGCTGGGGCAGGTCCTGGCCGACGTGCTGAACACCGCGCGGGCCGACATCGGCGAGCGGGTGGCGGAGACGATGGGCGCGTTCAGCGGCCTGGGGGAGGCACTGCGGGCCTCGATGACCGGCGGGACCGAACTCGACGACCTCTTCGCGCCGTTGCGGGAGATGCGGCCCGGCTACGCCGACGAGGCCGCCGCCGCGGACCGTCGCAAGCGCGACCGGCAGGAGGAGTTCCGTGGCTAAGCCCCAGCTGACCGCCATGGCGGACCTGAAGGACAAGTTCGCCAAGTTCGGCCCGCTCTCGGACACCATCGAGGAAGTCCGCCGGTGGACCGACGAGATCAACGAGTTCAACAAGACCTCGGCGGGCAACGACGACATCGGCCAGGAGTACCACAAGAACGTGGACGGGCCGACTGCCGATCTCGACGACCTGTTCAAGAAGGTGCGGGACAAGGTCGAGGGCGCCGGAACCAAGGGTCAGAGGACCTCCGAGATGCTGAAGAACGCCGACGAGGAGGCCCGGAACCAGAACTGACGGTCCGTCAGGTTCTTGTTTCGGCCCGCTTCGCCCGACCCTCGACGAACGCCAGGAGTGCGCCCCCGTGTCGATCATGCTTCCCCCGGCCCTGGCCAAGCTGTTCGGGTTCGTGACCGGCATGAAATGGCCCGAGGCCAACGAGGACCGGCTGCGCACGGCCGGTGACGACTACCTGGAGATCTACAAGAAGGTCCCCGAACTCCGGTCCTACCTGCTGGAGTTGGTGAACTACGTCAAGGACGAGTTCGAGGGCGAGGCGGCCGACCGGTTCGTCCAGGATATGGGGCAGCTGATCGGCGCCGACGGCGGCACCGACTACGTGACGGCCTCCGGGGACTCGGCGAAGGAACTCGGCGACTACGCCCACAAGACCGCCAACCAGGTCGAGTACGCCAAGTGGATGATCATCGCCCAGCTGGTCCAGCTGGCCGCGCAGATCGCCTGGGCCATCGCCAACATCCCGCTCACCTTCGGGGCTTCGCTCGCCACCATCTTCGCCGCCGAGGTGGCCACCAGGGAACTGGTCAAGCAGGTCTTCATCTGGCTGTTCAAGCAGATCGCCCTGCACGAGTTCCTGAACATCACCACCTCGATGATCATGGACGGGATCATCCAGGGCATCCAGATCGGCCAGGGCCACAAGGACCACTGGGAGAAGGACTCCTTCCTCCAGGCGATCGAGTTCGGCGCGATCAACGGCCTGCTCACCGGCCCGCTGGAACTGCTCACCTTCGGCTTCGGCAAGCTCTTCGGGAAGGTGTTCGGCGGCGGCATCGGCAAGGAGTTGCAGAACAACCTCAAGAACCTGGCCGGCGCCGAGCTGAAGACCGCAGCCGAACTCGCGAAGGGCGCGGGCCACTCGCTGGAGAGCGCGGGACTCAACACCCTCAAGAAGACCGGGGAAGGCGGGCTGGCGGGCCTCGGCAAGACCGGGGTGAAGGACGGCCTCAAGGGCGCGGCCAAGACCACGGCCAAGGACGCGGTCGAGGGGGCGACGAAGACCACGGCCAAGGGCGCGGCGGAGGGTGCGGCGAAGGCCGGGGCGAAGGCCGGGGCCAAGGATGCGGCGGAGGGTGCGGCGAAGGCCGGGGCGAAGGCTGGGGCCAAGGATGCGGCGGAGGGTGCGGCGAAGGCTGGGGCCAAGGATGCGGCGGAGGGTGCGGCGAAGGCCGGGGCGAAGGCTGGGGCCAAGGATGCGGCGGAGGGTGCGGCCAAGGCCGGGGCGAAGGCTGGGGCCAAGGATGCGGCGGAGGGTGCGGCCAAGGCCGGAGCCAAGGACGCGGCGGAGGACGCGGTCAAGGCCGCCGAGAAGAAGCTGTCCAACGTCGAGAAGTTCACCCAGGAGATGGGCAAGTCCTTCGAGGAGCAGCTCGGGAGCCTGGGCATCTCCAAGGACCTGGCGAACGAGGCCGGGCGGAAGGTCGCCGAGACGATCGCCGGCAGCGGCGCCCGCTACGCCGTGGACCTCGGGACCGTCCGCAAGCTCCTGGACGCGGCGGTCAAGGACGCAGGCAAGGGCGGCGAGCACCAGGCCGTCAAGGACCTCGCGGACCGGACGCTCCACCTGATGGACGGTCTGCGGCCGCAGACCGCACTGCAGATGCTCTACAAGTTCGGCGAGGGCATCGGCGGCTACCTCAAGGGCGGCGTCCAGAACATCCTGACCGAGGGCACCTACAACTCGATCTTCGGCGACGGCTCGTTCTCGGTCACCGCCGAGACCTTCTTCGCGGGCGTCGCCATGGGTGCGATCGGCCACGCCGGGCACACCCTCACCGGCCCGGCGCGACTGCGGTTCCAGGACAAGATCCGCGCGTGGGACGCGGAGTCCTCGATGACCAGCGACGGCAAGTACTACGGCCTGGGTCACCCGCGCACCCTGCTGGCCATCGCGTCCACCCTGATGGGGCACCCGACCTCGCTGCTGATCCCCCGGCCGGAGGGGCCGAAGGCCCGCGAGGCCCGGCTGGCGGCGGAGGGGAACTTCGAGCACGCCACCCAGCCGAAGGACTTCCACACCAGCTCCGAGGGCTCCAGGTCGCAGTCGTCCACGACGGGGGAGCGGCCGACCAAGGACGCTCCGGTCAAGACGGAGGCCAAGGCCCCCGGGGAGACGTCGAACAAGCCCGAGCCGCCGGCCAAGGTGCCCACGTCCGGCGGCGGTTCCCACGAGCAGGGGCCGAAGCCGACGGGGGAACCCCCGGCGCACCAGCCGGTGCCTGCGCACGCCACGACGTCCGAACCCACCCCGCCTGCCCACGTCCCGGTGACCGGCGGGCACGAGCAGCAGGGCAGCCGGGAGCAGCAGAACCCCCACGAGCAGCAGAGCACCCGGGAGCAGCAGAACCCCCACGAGCAGCAGAGCACCCGGGAGAACGAGAACACCCGGGAACAGCAGAAGACCCCCGAGCAGCAGAACACTCGCGAGAACCAGAACAACCGGGAGAACCAGAACAGCCGGGAGAACGGGAACACCCGGGAGCAGCGGAACTCCCACGAGCAGCAGGAGACGCGCGAGAACCAGAACTCCCGGGAGCAGCAGAACAGCCGGGAGCACGAGCACACCCACGCCCGCAACGAGGAACTTCAGTACCTGGACATCGACGACTCCAACATCCCGAAGGAGCACGGCCACCACCTGCCGTCCGCCGGCCCGGAGCGCCAGCCCGGCTGGGTGCTCGGTGACAGGCCGTCCCAGGAGACGTTGAAGGCCCTGGAACGCCTGCCCCTCGACCCGTCCCGCTTCGCCGTGGTGATCCACACCAACGAGCACGGGCTGCCGATGCACGAGGGCCACGAGCTGTCCGCCGAGAAGCTGGCCGCCGTCGTGCGCGGGCTCGCCCAGACCGGGCACCTCGGCGGGGACCGGCGAACCATCGAGTTCGTCGCCTGCGACCTGAACGGGCCGCTCAACGCCCGTTACGTCCAGGAGGTGATGGAGCACATCTGGGCGGACCCGAAGCTCGCCGACGTCAAGGCGGTGGCGGCCGACGGCCCGGTCTGGGTGGTGCCGGGGTTCGACTCCCCGACCGCGATGAAGGAGGGCCCCGGGACGGGCCACGTCGTGGTCGCCGCGAAGGTCGGCTTCGGCGCGGACGGCCGGCCGGTCGTCGAGAGCGGCGGGAACTGGTACGAATACGTCAACCCCGCCTCCGAGGAGGGGAAGGCGCGCATCGAGGCCGGCGAGCCGCTGGTGCGCTCGTACCCCTCGCCGCTGCCGGAGCACTACACGGCGGGCTCCAAGCACACGGACATGGCGGAGGCCTCGGTCTTCGGCGACGCGGCGAAATCCGCGCAGGAGCACGAACGATCGGCCCCAGGCCAGGAACCGCCACCGGCCTACCACTACACCGACGCGCCCGAACACGTCCGCGCCGAGGAGGGCGGTCGGCGCGAGGAGCAGTGGCGCCAGGCCCAGCGGGACCTCCAGGACGCCTACGACGCCAAGCTCGCCGAGGCGGCCGACAAGCTCCGCCAGGACCCGGACGGCAGCGGCCACGTCCATGACGCGCAGGCCGAGGAACTGCTCCGGGAGGCCTTCACCGAGGGGCCCGTCCGCTTCCCCGACGACGCGCCGCCGGGCCTGCCCACGGCGGTGTGGAAGCGCGCCAAGGACCTGATGTACCAGGAGCTGACGGCCCGGCCGCAGGACCGCGAGCAGATCCTCGCGGGCCTCGACGGCATCACCCAGCTCGCCGCGGTCCGCGAGGCGGCCGTCCGGGTGGCGATGGAGCGCTTCGACCGGACGGTGACCGAGTGGAGCGCCCCGCCGAGCGCCCTCGGCGACGGCAC
The DNA here is from genome assembly GCF_040304045.1 of Kitasatospora sp. NPDC094016. Classification (NCBI taxonomy): domain Bacteria; kingdom Bacillati; phylum Actinomycetota; class Actinomycetes; order Kitasatosporales; family Streptomycetaceae; genus Kitasatospora; species Kitasatospora sp. NPDC094016. Next base: position 158,512 of record NZ_JBEOUK010000013.1, on the reverse strand, counting down.
CGCCACCGTTTCGCACGCCGACCTCCCGGGGGTGACCCGGGACCTGATCCGCAGCGAGGCGCGGGGCGGCTTCAGCGCACGGGCCGAGGCCGAGGTGGCCCGGGTCTACGCCCGCCCGGAGGACCTCACCGGGGCGGGCAACGCGCAGGCCCAGCACGCCCTGAACCGGCTCACCGAGCACCTGCGCGGCGAGCTCGACTTCCGCGCCGACCACGAGACCGCGCTCGCCCAGGCGGAGCACCTGGTCAAGCGGGCCACCGCAGACTGGTACGGCCGCCTCTCCCCGGCGGACCGGGACCTGCTCGCCGCCGCCGGGGTGACGGAGCGCCCCGAGCTGTCACCCGACAGCGTGACCCTGATCCGGGAACAGCTGCGGGACCGCCTCGGCACCGACTTCGAGGAGGTCGCCGGCCCCGTCGACACGGCCGCCGGACCGCGCCGCGAGCGCACCCAGGCCGTGGACCTCTTCGGCCTGGCGCTGGCCGGCCGCGCCCAGGGCCTGCCGCACGAGTTCGCCGTCCAGGCGGTCCGCGAGGCGGTGATCCGGCGCGCCGCCACGGAGGCGGAGAAGGCGACCGAATCCTGGAACACGGACGCCGGCGCCGAACGCAAGGACCGGGCCGCCGCCTTCGGTGTCACCGAGCACGACGTCCAGCAGGCCCGTGGCACCGTCACCCGCGAACTGGCCCGGGACGTCGACCGGCTGGTCGCCGACCACCTCAACCGGGGCACCAAGGACACCGAGGCGCTCGGCCGGGAACTCGACGAGCTCACCGGCACCGGTGCCGTGCACGACCGGCTCACCCACCAGGCCGCCCGCCTCGCGGCCCGCCGCGCCGCCGAGGAGGCCGCCGAGAAGGCCGCCCAGGAGCACGGTGGCCTCACCGGGCACGGCATCGGCCGCCTGAAGGAGGGCCACCGGGACCGGATCACCTCCGCCTTCGACCAGGTGTTCGGCAAGCCCGAGGACCTGAAGGTCCGCCAGGAGAACTGGGACGCACGGCACCGGGAGCTCACCGAGGAGCTGGTCGAGCACGCCGCCTTCGAGGCCGAGGCCGCGCCCGCCCTGCGCGACGCCGCGGCGGGCTTCGAGGACCGGGCGGCGCCGCACGTCCTCACCGACGACGTGATCGCCTTCCTCAAGCGCGAGTACGGCGACGAGTTCTTCGCGCGGTACCGCGAACTGTGGAAGCTCGCCCACCTGGACGCGGCCGGCTGGCGCGCCCACCAGCGCGGCCACGAGGACGCCTTCGCCCGACGCCGGGAGGAGGAGGCCGCGGCCGCCGAGGAGCAGCTCGCGCTGGTCCGGACGACCGCTCGCCCCGACACCCCGGAGGGCGCGGGTGACCGCACGGATTCGCACGAGCGCCCCCGGCAGGACGACCTCCCCGAGTCCATCGAGACGGCGCTGACCGGCGCCACCACCCGGACCGACCGGACCGACCGGACCGAGGAGCAGCCCGCACCGCCGCCGCGCACCGAGGCCCCGTCCGACCTCACGCTGCGGCCCCGGCCCGACGACGAGGCGGTCGTCCACGAGCCCGACCAGACGGTGGTCGTCCACGAGTCCGTGGAGTCGCTCGTGCCGGCGCCGCGGATGGTGGTCGATCGGACGCCGCGTTTCGTCGTGCATTCCTCGTTCGAGGCGCGTCGGTTCGAGCATGAGGGTCCGGTGACCGATCTGACGGTGCGGATCGATTTCGTCGAGGGCGGCCGGGGGCACAACACCGCTCTGGTGTGGGACAAGGTCGTGCAGGGTGTGGAGGAGTACCTCAACGCGCCTGGTTACCGGTTGGCCAATGGCGACCGGATGCACGTGACGGTGCTGCCCGCCAGGCCGGGTGAGCAGGCGCATCTGACGGTGGACCTGGTTCCGCGGAGCCGGGAGATGGACCAGAAGTCCTGGTGGCTGGACGCCGATCCGATCGACTACGCGCACGAGTTGGGCCACCAGCTGGGACTGCGGGACGAGTACCGGACTGCGGGTCTGCCGCACCGTCCGGCCGTTGAGGGCAGCCTGTTCGGCGACCACCGGGCCCCGGCGCCGGATGGTATGCGGCAGGGTGGTCTGCGTGAGCGGCACTTGCAGCTGATCTCGTCCGTGGTGGGGCACCTCGACCCGGCTCCCACGCATGGTCGGACCTGGGATGAGGCCCGGGAGTTGGCGTCGCCGCATGACCGCGAGCACGTCTGGGTGGACCCGGTCTCGGCCCCGCATGGGACCGGCTCGCACGAGGGCGGACCGCTGGACGTCTCTCCGAGGGCGAACACCCACGAGGACAACCTGCCGCCGGAGCACCGGAGGTTGGTCAAGCAGCCGGGTTATTCCTCCGGTGACCAGTTCGGTATCTCGGCCGCGCTGCTGAACGACCCGAATCTGCATGTTCTGATCGCGCGGGGGCCGCGGACGGCGGAGGGTCATGCCGTCAATCCCAAGGACAAGTCCCTGGAGATCGAGGCGTTCTATCGTTCCATCGGGATCGACGGGGATCGCATCCACACCGTGGAGGTGCCGACCATGGAGACGGGCCGCCTCTACGAGGTGATGGACGCGGAGGCCCGTCGTATTGTGGCCGAGGACTGGGAGGTTCTCTCCGAGCAGGACCAGGAAGCGGCGGTCAAGAGCGTCACGTTCGGCACCGACAAGGTCGCCAAGGTGTTCTCGGACGAACTGCGTCAGACCGTCCGCGACGCCTGGAAGATGACTCCTGCGCACGATCAGGGGATCGCCGACTGGCTGACGGGCCGCGGGATCACGCTGCCTGCCCCGGGTTCGAAGGTCCTGGTGCTCTGGTCCCGTTTCACCGGCAAGGCCACGCAGTGGGCCGAGCTGGGTGGCCGGATGGAGCACGACACGAGCTTCCAGGGCGTGCGGCAGATCCTGCGGGAGGTCGCCCGTGAGCAGGGCATGGTGCTCATCACCGGCGATCCCCATCCTTCTCGGCAGAACAAGTGGAACGAGCTGGTCGCGGAGATGCGCGCGGAGCTCGGGATCAAGACCATCCACCACGTCACCGGCTTCTGGAAGGACGGCGGACCGGACCCCTCGGTCTGGACGGAGAACCTCAGGACCGGGCAGTTGAGGCTGTACGACTTTCTCGACCGCCACTACGACATGAACCACCTGGGGACCCGCTCCGGAAACCTGGAAGCCGCCGCGCTGCTCGGCCACAACGTCACGTACCTGGAGGAGAAGGGCTCCAGCGGACGGGAGCGGATGGAGAAGTGGCACGCAAACGACGCGGGTGAGACCAGACTCGGAGGCAAGGCCCCGGGCTACGAGCGTGTGGTGATCCCGACCCCGCCCACGGCGTCCGGCCGGTTCACCGTCCCGTTCGATCAGAAGCACGGCGGCCGCCTGGCGGCGGGTGAACGAGACAACGGTCTCGCGCCGGTGGGCAAGGGTAAGGGCAAGGGCTTCCAGCCGCCGGGCATGGTTGACCTCGGTTTCCAGTCGCCGGGCGGGACCGTTCTGTGGCGCAAGCCCGCGGCGGTCTACGGCAAGGAACGCGGCTTCGGGTACGACGTGCTGGGCAACATCCGGAACCAGCTGGGGCTTTCGAGCGACCGGGCGCTCGACGCCGGGCAGTTCGCCGCCGACCGCGTCCAGCACCTGCAGCGCCGCTACGAGAAGCTGCGCCGCGAAGTCGTGAAGCACTGGAGTGGCGAAGGGACCCCAGAGAAGTACCTGCACAGGTTCGACGAAGAGTTCGTCGACGGCGGAAAGGACGCCGACAACGCCCCTTGGCAGGTGTACCGGAGGATGGTCAAGGCCGGGTTGCCCCTGCTGCCCGAACTCTGGTCGCGCTACCGCGAGCTCCGCGACGGTGCGGACCTGTACCAGCTGGGCTACCAGATCCACGAGGTGCCCCGCGACGGCGACTGTCTCTACCACTCCGTCAACCACCAGCTGGGGACGGCCGTCAGCCCGCAGGCAGTGACGACGCTGCGCAACCGCGTCACGAGGTGGATCGGCCAGAACCGGGAGCTGGTCGAAGCATTCGCGGCGATGTACGGGGCGAGGCCCGATGATCTCGGCTGGATGGTCAAGACCAGGGGGTGGTGGGCCGGGTCCAACGGGGACCTGATCCCGTCGATCGTCGCCTCGGCCCTGGGCGTGCGGCTGCACATCTTCGACGGGGTCAGCTGGCACTCCTTGGCGCCGGTACCCGGTGCCCCCGAGGGCACCAGGGACGTCTCCGTGTTCCTCTCCGAGAGTCACTACTCCCCGCTGAGCCCTGTCCCCGCTCCGGAAGAGGCACCGGTTGCCAGCAGTACCCAGGAGGGCGATGGGGTCCCGAAGCGGCCGCTTGAGCACAACAGTGACTCGGAGCCGGAGGATTCGGCGGAGAAGAGGCTTCGGCCGGCGCCTTCGGGGGTGTCGGAGGAGTCGGTGGTGGTGAATCCGCTGGCGGTGGAGCATGGTGGCGGGATGCCGGTGCCGGGTCCGTTGCATGAGCGGGTGCAGGCGTTGGAACACCTTGGTCCGGAGGTGCGGCGGGAGCTCGCGGCGGACACGGTGTTCGTGGAGGGTCTGCGGTCGGAGTTGTCGGCGGAGGACTTCGCGCAGGCGGCGGCGCGGTTGGTCATCGACGTGGACTCCCGTGTGCATCAGCCGGTTGCTTCGCGGCGTGAGGCCGAGTTGCAGGTCGCGCGGATGTTGCAGGACAAGGAGGTTGCGGCCAGGCTGGTGGCGGCTGGTGTGCGTGTGGTGGTGGTGCCGCGTGACGTGCCGTTGACCGGTGTTGCGGGCTTCGAGCGGCTGCGTGGGATGGTGGCCGGTGGCGAGGCGGGTGGCGGGCGCAGCGTTGACCAGTTGCGGGGGGCGAACGACGGGCTTGTGGTGGCGATTCCCGAGGAGAACCTGCTCGGGGAGCGGACGACGGTCGGGCCGCACCCCACGCAGCCCGAGGGGTATTCCTCGGCCACGCATGAACTCGCGCACGCGGTGCTGGAGTTCGGGCTGAGCCGTGAGCAGAGGGCGCTCGTCGAGGAGGCGTACCGGGGCAAGCGTCTCGCGGACGGTCTGGCTGATGTGTTCGGCGAGGAGTCGGTCACGGCTTGGCCCGATGGATCACGGCGCAACGGTTCCGGCGAGCTGGTCGGCAACTATTCGTCGGCGGATGTGCACGAGTTCTTCGCTCAGCTGAGCAACACGTATCTCGGGACGAACCACGGGAGTGACCCGCAGACCGGGAAGCCCCGCAACAACGGTTCCGACTGGGTGCGGAGGAACGAGCCGGAGCTGCTGCCGCTGCTGGAACAGCTCTACGGGCCCGACCCGCAGGCCGTCCAGGCGCGACCCTCGAACCAGGTCAGCCGGGCCCGGGCCGAGGAAACGATGTACCAGGGCTTCCGCGAGTTCATGGAAGCGACCGGCGAGGAGCAGCGCACCGTCTCCCATGACGGGTCCACCACGCAGGAATCGGTGGTCGTGCATGAGTCCGTGGAGTCGCGGGTGTCGGCGCCGCGGATGGTGGTGGATCGGACGCCGCGTTTCGTGGTGCAGTCGTCGTTCGAGGCGCGTCGGTTCGAGCATGAGGGTCCGGTGACGGATCTGACGGTGCGGATCGATTTCGTCGAGGGTGGTCGGGGTCATAACACGGCTCTGGTGTGGGACAAGGTCGTTCGGGGTGTGGAGGAGTACCTCAATGCGCCTGGTTACCGGTTGGCCAATGGCGACCGGATGCACGTCACGGTGTTGCCGGCCAGGCCGGGTGAGCGGGCGCATCTGACGGTGGACCTGGTTTCGCGGGGCCGGGAGATGGATCAGAGGTCCTGGTGGCTGGACGCTGATCCGATCGACTACGCGCACGAGTTGGGCCACCAGATCGGTCTGCGGGACGAGTACCGGGCTTCGGGTCTGGCGCATCGTCCTGCGGTCGAGGGGAGTCTGCTGGGTGACCACCGGGCTCCGGCGCCGGAGGGGCTGCGGCAGGGTGGTCTGCGTGAAAGGCACTTGCAGCTGATCTCATCCGTCGTGGGGCACCTTGATGCGTTGACGGGTGGCGGGTCGCACGGCCGGACCTGGGATGAGGCCCGGGAGTTGGCGGCGGTGCATGACCGTGAGCATGTCTGGGTGGACCCGGTGTCGGCTCCGCTCGGGATCGGCTCGCACGAGGGTGGCCCGCTCGACGTCGCGCCGAGGGCGAACATTCATGAGGACAACCTGCCGGCGGAGCACAAGCGGCTCATCAAGCAGCCGGGCTATTCCTCCGGTGACCAGTTCGGTATCTCGGTCGCGCTGCTGAACGACCCGAATCTGCATGTTCTGATCGCGCGGGGGCCGCGGACGGCGGAGGGTCATGCCGTCAATCCCAAGGACAAGTCCCAGGAGATCGAGGCCTTCTACCGTTCCATCGGGATCTCCGACGACCGCATCCACACGGTGGACGTACCGAGCATGGAAACGAGTCATCTCTACGCGGTGATGGACGCGGAGGCCCATCGCATCGTGGCCGAGGACTGGGAGGTCCTCTCCGAGCAGGACCAGGAGGCGGTGGTCAAGAGCGTCACGTTCGGCACCGACAAGGTCGCCAAGGTGTTCTCGGACACCCTGCGCGAGACCGTCCGTGACGCCTGGAAGATGGACCCCGCGCGTGATCAGCAGGTCGCGGGCTGGCTGGGGGAGCGTGGGATCACGCTTCCTGCCGAGGGTGCGAAGGTTCTGGTGCTGTGGTCCCGTTTCACCGGCAAGGTGACCCAGTGGGCCGACCTGGGTGGCCGGATGGAGCATGACACGAGTTTCCAGGGCGTGCGGCAGATCCTGCGGGAGGTCGCCCGTGAGCAGGGCATGGTGCTCATCACCGGTGACCCGCACCCTTCTCGGCAGAACAAGTGGAACGAGTTGGTCGCGGAGATGCGCGCGGAGCTCGGGATCGACACCATCCACCACATCACCGGCTTCTGGAAGGACGGCGGACCGGATCCCTCGGTCTGGACGGAGAACCTCAGGACCGGGCAGTTGAGGCTGTACGACTTCCTCGACCGCCACTACGACATGAACCACCTGGGGACCCGCTCCGGGAACCTGGAAGCCGCCGCGTTGCTCGGCCACAAGGTCACGTACCTGGAGGAGAAGGGCTCCAGCGGACGGGAGCGGATGGAGAAGTGGCACGCAAACGACGCGGGTGAGACCAGACTCGGAGGCAAGGCCCCGGGCTACGAGCGTGTGGTGATCCCCACCCCGCCCACCGCGTCCGGCCGGTTCACCGTCCCGTTCGATCAGAAGCACGGCGGCCACCTGGCGGCGGGTGAACGAGACAACGGTCTCGCGCCGGTGGGCAAGGGCAAGGGTCATCAGCCGCCGGGCATGGTCGACCACGGGTTCCAGTCGCCGGGTGGGACCGTCCTGTGGCGCAAGCCCGCGGCGGTCTACGGCAAGGAACGCGGCTTCGGCTTCGAGGCACTTGCCAAGATCCGGGAGCAGTTGGGGTTGTCAGGTGACCGGCCGCTCGACGCCGGGCAGTTCGCCGCCGACCGCGCCCAGCACCTGCAGAACCGCTACGACAAGCTGCGCGGCGACATCGTGACGTACTCGGGCGGCGGACCGGAGGTGGAGAAGTACCTGGACGCGTTCGACGAGGTCTTCCACGCCGACAGGCCGCGGTACGCCGGGAGCGCCCCTTGGCAGGTGTACCGGAGGATGGCCGAGGAAGGGCTGCCCTTGCTGCCCGAACTCTGGACGTACCACCGCAGCCTCCGCGACCGCTCGGACCTGTACCAGCTGGGCTACCAGATCCACGAGGTGCCCCGCGACGGCGACTGTCTCTACCACTCCGTCAACCACCAGCTGGGGACGGCCGTCAGCCCGCAGGCAGTGACGACGCTGCGCAACCGCGTCACGAGGTGGATCAGCCAGAACCGGGAGCTGGTCACCGCATTCGCGACCGAGCGCGGGTCGACCTTCGGAGACCTCGCCTGGATGGCCAAGACCAGGGGATGGTGGGCCGGGTCCAACGGGGACCTGATCCCGTCGATCGTCGCCTCGGCCCTGGGCGTGCGGCTGCACATCTTCGACGGGGTCAACTGGCACTCCTTGGCGCCGGTACCCGGAGTCCCCGAGGGCACCAGGGACGTCTCCGTGTTCCTCTCCGAGAGTCACTACTCCCCGCTGGCTCCGGTCAACGTTCCGGAAGGGGCGCAGGCTGCCGGTAGTACCCAGGAAGGCGATGGGGGGCAGAAGCGGCAGCTTGAGCACAACAGTGACTCGGAGCCGGAGGATTCGGCGGGGAAGAAGCTTCGGCCGGCGCCTTCGGGGGTGTCGGAGGAGTCGGTGGTGGTGAATCCGCTGGCGGTGGAGCATGGTGGCGGGATGCCGGTGCCGGGTCCGTTGCATGAGCGGGTGCAGGCGTTGGAGCATCTTGGTCCGGTGGCGCGGCGGGAGCTCGCGGCGGACACGGTGTTCGTGGAGGGTCTGCGGTCGGAGTTGTCGGCGGAGGACTTCGCGCAGGCGGCGGCGCGGCTGGTCATCGACGTGGACTCCCGTGTGCATCAGCCGGTTGCTTCGCGGCGTGAGGCTGAGTTGCAGCTTGCGCGGATGTTGCAGGACAAGGAGGTTGCGGCCAGGCTGGTGGCGGCTGGTGTGCGTGTGGTGGTGGTGCCGCGTGACGTGCCGTTGACCGGTGTTGCGGGCTTCGAGCGGCTGCGTGGGCTGGTGGCCGGTGGCGAGGCGGGTGGCGGTCGTAGTGTCGAGTGGTTGCGGGGGGCGAACGACGGGCTTGTGGTGGCGATTCCCGAGGAGAACCTGCTCGGTGAGCGGACGACGGTCGGGCCGCATGCGACGCAGCCGGAGGGGTATTCCTCGGCCACGCATGAACTCGCGCACGCGGTCCTGGAGTTCGGGTTGAGTCGTGAGCAGAGGGCGCTCGTCGAGGAGGCGTACCGGGGCAAGCGTCTGGCCGATGGTCTGGCTGATGTGTTCGGTGAGGAGTCGGTCACGGCCTGGCCCGATGGATCACGGCGCAATGCTGCGGGTGAGTTGGTCGGCAACTATTCGTCGGCGGATGTGCACGAGTTCTTCGCTCAGCTGAGCAACACGTATCTCGGGACGAATCACGGGAGTGACCCGCAGACCGGGAAGCCCCGCAACAACGGTTCCGACTGGGTGCGGAGGAACGAGCCGGAGCTGCTGCCGTTGCTGGAACAGCTCTACGGGCCCGATCCGCAGGCCGTCCAGGCGCGGCCTTCGAACCAGGTCAGCCGGGCCCGGGCCGAGGAAACGATGTACCAGGGCTTCCAGGAGTTCATGGAGGCGAGGGCCGAGGAACATCGTGAAGAGGAGATGTACCAGGGCCTCCGCGAATTCATGGACGGGAGGTCCGAGGAGCAGCGCGTCGAGGAGATGTACCAGGGCTTCCAGGAGTTCATGGAGGCGAGGACCGAAGAGCAGCACGTCGAGGAGTTGTTCCAGGGCTTCCGGGAGTTTATGGACGGGAGGTCCGAGGAGCAGCGCGTCGAGGAGATGTACGAGGGCTTCCAGGAGTTCATGGCGGGGAGGTCCGAGGAGCAGCGTGTCGAGGAGATGTACCAGGGCTTCCAGGAGTTCATGGACGGGACGGTCGAGCCGCCGGCCGACCCGCGACCGCCGTCGCGCGTCGGCGAGCGCGGGCTGGCCGCGTACGACGTCCTGGTCGCGCTGAACCACGACGACGTGCGGATCCTGAACCAGCTCACCGACCGGTTCGCCGAGGCGCTGCACGGGGACCGGGATGCCGCGCGGACGTTGGCGAACAGCCTCTTCGGCGGCGAGGTGCTGCGGCCGATGGTGTCCGAGCTGTCCCGGGGCGACGTCCGGGAGGTGTCCTTCCAGGCCGGCCCGTGGTCCGGTCAGGTCCGGATCACCGGCAGTGCGAGGGAGGGCACGTACGTCAGGACGGTGTCCGGCTTCGAGTTCGAGTACGGCTCGGAGCAGCAGAGCACGATCGGCGTCACCTCCGACGGGCTGACGCAGGCCAACCTCGGTGTGCAGTTCAAGGCCAAGTTCGGTAGTTCGGGGGATCTCACCGAGACGCTCGGCTACCAGCACGGCTGGCTGCACGGCAGTGCCACCGCCGAGGCCAGCAGGACGCTGGCCCGGGGTAAGACCGTCGAGCCGGCGGCGCTGTTCGACACCCCGTTCAACGTGCGGGTGGAGTTCCTGGACGCCCGCCTCCAGGGCGTATCGGGGCCGTGGAAGGTGCCGCAGCCGATCGACCTCGGCTTCACCGGGCGGGTCGCAGTGCCGGCGCGGGAGACCGCGAACGCGCCGCAGGTGCCCCAGGCCCACTACACGGTGCCGCGGGAGACCGCCGAGAACCTGCGGCTGGCCGGCTCGCACATCGTGACCGACGTCTGGCCGGTCGACCGCCCGCCGGCGCCCGTGCCGGACGCCGAGGGCAACATCGAACTCGCCGCGGTGAACCAGCCCGTCACGCCCGTGGCCGACGGAGCGGCGGCCCTGGCCAGGTTCGTGTCGGGCTTCGAGGGCCAGGCCGAGCGGTACTTCGAGGGCCGCTGGCCCGCGCTCAAGCGCAGGCTGCTGGAAGAACTGGACCTCGGCACCCTGCACCAGGAGCTGAAGGGAGTGATGTCCGGTCAGAAGCTGACCATCGTGGACGACAGCCTGACCGGGCCCGCCGCGGTGCTCACCATCGGCGGCGGGACCGTCTCCCGGATGCAGCAGGTCCACACCCTGCCGACCACCGAGCTCAACATCGCCACCGCGACGACCCGTTCGCACGTCGAGCAGAAGACCGGCAGCAAGGACTGGCAGACGCTGCCGTCCTCGGTCGGCAACTGGACCGCCAAGAACGGCGGTGCCGGGGTCGGGGTGGGCGGCCGGGCCGGCCGGGACGACGTCGAACTCCACGGCTCCGGCGACGACCTGGGGCTCGGTACCAAGGTCAAGAACCCGGCGGTGCTCTTCGAGGGGACGGCCGACCTGGTCGTCACCTTCGGCTGGCGCAGCAGGCTGTCCCAGCCCGCCGACCAGGACGCCCACGTCGCCCTGGGTTTCCGGACGGTGATCGACCAGGCCGAGGCGGTCCTCGTCACCCCGGTCGAGGAGGTCGTGCTCGGCACGCAGCCGCCCGTGTTCACCGCCGCCCAGCAGCTCGCGCCCCCCGAGCACGCCCGCGCGGTGGGAGATATGGTCCTGGCCCCCCGGGACGAGTTCTGGCGGGGGCTGCCCGACACCACCACCGTCCGGGACCTGCGCAGCGTCGCCCCGTTGCACGCCGCACTCGACCGGATCGGCCGGGAGGTGTTCGGCGGCGACCAGGGCTGGTCGGCGGTGCGCGAGGACGTCCTGCAGGCCTACTCGCACGCCGCCGTCAGCGCCCACCTGGTCGGGATGTCGCGCGGATCCGAACTGCGCGGCCCCGAGGTCACCCTCGGCCCGCTGACGAAGATGCACGTCGCCGTCACGGCCCGGGTCACCCGGATCGACCACGTGCGGGCCCAACGGAACGCCGAGCTCAACCCGATCCGCGAGAGCACCACCTTCGACTCGTCGCGTCACCTGCGCTCCGACACCATGACCGTGCAGGGCCAGGGCGGCGGCAAGGGCCCGGTGCACACCCGGGACGTGCTGGACTCCGCGGGCAAACCCTTCAAGGACAGCATGCAGGGCAACGTCACGGCCTCCGTGGAGTCGCGGGTCCGGGACGGGTGGCGCGGCGGGGAGTCCAGCAAGAGCTACGCGAACGGCAAGTACGGCAGTGCGCAGGAGCTGTTCCGGACGGAGATCACCCTGGACCTGACGGTCAACGGGGAGCACCGCGGGTCGGTCCCGCTCTCCGCCGAACTGAGCCTGGAGCAGTTGCACACCGCACTGCGCCAGGTCGGAGAGCAGGAGCGGAACGGCTTCACCGGCCCCTCGGCCCCGCACCAGGAGGCCGCGGAGCAGGCGACCACGCAGCGGACGGTCACCCGGCTCGGCCAGTCCGACGTGGTGCTGAGCCTCGGCAGGGGCGACACCGCCGTGCTGAGGCAGATCAGGGAGACGCTCGAACGGCAGTCCGGCCACCCGGTGCCCGAGCGCGTCCTGGCGCGGCTCGCCAGGGAGGTCGACCCGTACGGCCTCAAGGCCGCGCTGTCCCGGCTGAGCCGGGGCGAGCGGATCAGGATCCCGGTCGACCTCGACGGGTGGAAGGGCACGGTCGTGGTCGCGGCCGAGCTGATCAACCCCCGGCCGAGGGAGGCGCTGGTCACCGGCTTCGAGTTCGAGGTCGGCAGCCAGCAGCGCACCACCACCGGCACCACCTCCGACCTGCGCACCCGGTTCCGGTTCCGGCTCAAGCTCGGGGGCTCCGTCCCGCACGTCGACCTCGCCGGGGAGGCCTCGCACACCCGTGACTTCGTCAAGGGGCTCTCGATCGACCGCACCGGCGGCACCAACAGCCGGGCCAAGGCCACGGAGCCGGCTCGACTGTCCGACTCCACGGCCGAGTTCACCGTCTCCTTCGAGCCGTCGAAGCGGTCGGCGAGGCTTGACGACCTGACCGTTCCGGTGCCGGCCGTGGTGGCCGCGCCGCACCGCACCCTCGATCCGGCCGCGCCCGCGCGTCAGCTGCCGAGCCACCGGCTCGGCTCCTCCGACGTCGTCACCGCCGTCTACCGGGAGCTGGGCCCGGACGGGACGGTCCGGGAGGGGACGGCCCACGAGGTCGTCCAGGCGTTGGGCCGCACGGCCGCGGGCTTCCTGGGCAAGGACTGGCCGGGCATGGAGCGCAAGCTGGTCGCCAAGCTGGACTTCGGCCGGCTGCACACCGACCTCAAGTCGGTGATGGCCGGCCACCCCATCGAGGTGAAGCACGGCCGCAGCCGGGCGTGGATCACCGCCGAGGTGCGCGAGCTGACCCCGACCAACTCGGCGCCGGTGACGGTCGAGTTCAACATCGGCCACGGCGCCCAGACCTCGCTCACCAGTTCCGACGGCGGGACCAACACCGGCGGCGGTCAGGGCAACGCGATCACCGGCAGCCTGCTCGCCACCACCGACGTGCTGGCCACGGGGGCGGCGCTCGTCGGCGGCGGCAGCCTCACCGGTGCGTGGGGCGCCGACCGGCTGGAGCACGGCAGCGCCGGCGCCGCCAGCGGGACGGCCGTCAAGAGCAAGGTGACGGACGGCCGGTCCTACCGCGCGGAGGTGGTGCTGAAGGTCGAGTTCGAGCGCAGGCCGGCGGTGAGCCTGGCCTCCCCGCACAAGATCCGCCCCAGCCGCGAGGCACGGGAGCAGATGTTCCGGCGGCAGGACAGGGAGCGCCAGGAAGCCGGCGGCAGCGCCGCCCCGTCCAAGTTCCAGACCCTCAACCGGGAGCTGGTCAGGACGGGGGACCGGCTCGCCCGCGTCGGCCTGTACCGGCGGACGGTCGTGGAGACGCGGATCCATGCCGACGTGCTGCTGGAGTCCGGCCGGGGCGAGCCCGTCCGGCCGCCGCGCCCGGACGATCCGAACCGGCAGTTGCCCCCGATCCCCCCGGCCGTGCCGTCCGCGACGCAGGTCGTCCGGCGGCCGCCGGAATCGGTGTTCACCAACGGGTTGCACGACACCGGCATCGTGCGCTGGCTCGACGACACCTCCGGCGTGCGGGACCTGCTGACCGTGTTCGGTGAGCGCTTCTTCCGCGAGGGGACGTGGTCCTGGCTGGAGTCCGTCGCCCGGAACACCCATAGCCACGCGCAGTTGTCCGCCCTGTTCGGGTCGGTCGCCCGGGGCCGGGAGATCCTGGCGCCGTCGGAGGAACACCCGAACGCCACGCGCCGCGACGCGGTGGTGCAGGACGGCCGGACCATCGAGACCCCGTCGGCCGGCAAGCGCCTGTTCGTCGACGACGCCGGCATCAGCGCCACCATCTCGATCGTCCAGTTGGAGTACCACAGCGACAACCAGGCGGCCGCCTTCAGCCCGGCCAACGACGTCACCAGCGGCGGGCGGCACACCCGCCTCGACTGGCGGCGGTGGAACGCCCAGGGCCAGCTCGGCGCCAAGTTCGGCACCAAGGGCGCCGCCGAGTTCACCGTCGGCGTCGTCGGCGGGGGCGGCCACCGGTGGCGTGAGGGGCCCTCCGCGGGCTCCTCCGGCAAGACCGTGGCCAACGCCAAGATCCCCACCCCGGCCGCCCGCTACGTCGGCCAGGCAGAGGTCCAGCTGACCTTCCGGGACGGCGACCGGACCGAGACCGTGAAGGGCCTCGTCCCGATCGAGATGGAGATCCCGATCAGCGAGACCACCGTCGCCCAGTCGGTGAGCAACCACCGGGTGCTGTACTCGGTCCTGCACCCCGAGGGGCAGACGATCAGCCGCGGCTCGACCTCCGACGCCGTCGCCGAGGCGCTCGCCACGCCGCTGCCCGGCACCGACAACCAGGTGCACCTGCTCGCCGACCTCAACGAGCGCGACCAGGCCGGCTCGCGGGAGGTCATGAGGGCACTCGCCCGCCTTCCGCGCGACCCGAACTACTTCACCGTGGCCTACCACTCCAGGCGGCCCGACGGGGCGCCGACCTGGCTCGGTCGGGAGCTGAGCCCGGAGGAGATGGCGGGCGCGCTGCTGCGGCTCGCCGAGGGCGGCCAGTGGCAGGGCGAGCCGCTGCGCTTCCTCTCCTGCAACTCCGGTTACCGCCCGCACGTCCCCGGCACCGGCCCCGAGCACCAGCTCTCCTTCGCCGACCGGACCCTGCTCGCCCTCCACGAGGCGCTCGCGGCCCGCCGGGCCTTCGCCGCGGCCAACAACCTGCCGCTCAGCCCGGCGCTGGAACTCCTCGGCCGCCCCGAGGCCTTCGCCGCCGGGGGACTGCTCCACCTCACGGGCGGGGACCAGCCCCGCATGGTCGTCGCCCAGCGCGTCGGCTACACCGCGGGCGGCCTGCCGAGGGTCGAGGGCTCCGGCAACTGGTACCACCTGGCGGTCACCGAGCACGGTACCGTCCAGTCCACCGCACGAGGCCAGGAACTCCTGCGCCCGGACGAGGAGCCCGTCCCCCAGGCCACCGAGCAGGATCCCATCGACCCGGACCAGCCCGTGCCGGTCGTCCTGGGCGACGTGGGCCAGGTCGCCGTCGGACATCTGGGCGATGCGGATCAGGTCGCCGTCGGGCATTCGGACGATGAGGACCAGACCGCCGCCGGATCTTCGAGCAGCGATAGCGATTCCGTCTACTCGGTCTTGATGACCTTCGACGTGACGGTGCCCCTGCCGGTGGCGGAGACCCCGGCCGCGCCGAGGCCCCCGGCCGAGTGGTCGGTTCAGCGCACCCGCGCCTTGGAGCTGATCCAACCGCCGAAGCGGGACCGGATCGAGGGGGAGGTGTACGGCCCGACGGACGGCGGCGGCGCACCCGGGTCGAGGAGGCTGGAACGACTGGCGTACGACTACGGCACCGGAGAAGCGGCCCGCACCGCGCTGGAACGGCGGCTGCGTGACACCGCCACCGTGGCCACGGTGGCTGTCACCCGGCCGGGCGGCTCCGCGGAGGTGTGGACCGTCCGCAGGAACACCGCGGAGGAGGGAGGCGGCCTGCGCTGGGAGCCCCGGGAAGCACAGCAGAACGCGGAACAGTCGGCCAGCACGCCCGTTCCCACGATCACGCCCGACACCCACCTGTGGGTGACGGCGTCC
The DNA here is from genome assembly GCF_040304045.1 of Kitasatospora sp. NPDC094016. NCBI lineage: Bacteria > Bacillati > Actinomycetota > Actinomycetes > Kitasatosporales > Streptomycetaceae > Kitasatospora > Kitasatospora sp. NPDC094016. The sequence continues at coordinate 142,911 of NZ_JBEOUK010000013.1, read as the reverse complement.
GGTGACCACGTGTCGAAGGCCGACCTGGAGCTGCTTCCGAAGACGACGACCTACACCATCAGGGCGGAGAACTCCGGCGACATGTACCACATGCGCGCCGCCCTGGTCGCCTATCCGGACCGCGGCCTGGTGATCTGGAACGTCACCGAGGCCACCAAGGGGCAGGTCGAACAGATCATCAATCTGCACGACGACCTGATCACGTCGGGGCGCACGGTGGTGTACACGACCGAGACGCAACTGCCGCGCGGGTTCGGCCGCAACGAGACGGACGCGTCGGAGGATCTCGCCGCCTACCTCAAGCGGTCGCTCGTCGCCGACCACCTGAAGCTGGTCAATCACGCCCTACCGCCTGCCACGAGGAACGCGGAGACCAAGCAGCAGGTGCAGGCGATGACGCGCGAGATGGGCAAGGTCGAGAAGCGCATCGCGGACTACGAGGATCCGACGGGCGAGGTGACGCTCCAGGACGCCCGGGTCGCGGAGTTCGCCCGTGGCTACGGGCGCTACACCCCGGAAGAGGGCGCGGCCTTCCAGCAGGACCTGGCAAACCCGGAGTACGGGGGCTTCGAGCTGGAGAAGAAGTACCTGCTCGTGGTGTACCGGGGCAGCGGCCACAGCGGCCGGGCCGGCGCCAACGCACCGGCCCTCGACACCGGTACGGAGGGTGTGAAGCAGATCATCGACGAGGCGAAGGCGGCCCTCGGCCCGGACGTCACCATCGTTCCGATGGGCGAGGAGCCGGCCGTCTGGGAGGGGCCGGCCCTGCGGGAGTACTGGAACTGGCCGTCGGTGGGGAACCGCCGCAAGGAACTCGCACTCCTCAAGTACCTCTCCGACACGTACGAGGTCGTCGGTGCGGTCGGCATGCGCAGCGGCGTGATGGACGAGCTCTCCTTCGCCGGAATCAAGATCGTCTCGATCGACATCAGCCCGCACCGCAACGAAGGCGACGGGCTGCCCAATCTCAAGCAGTCCAAGGGATGGACGCGCGGACTGAAGTTCGAGGAGGCCATGGGGCGGAACTACGGCCGGGCGTTCATCACCGAGGCGCGAGCGGACGACAGGAATCTCGCAGGCGCGTTCCCCGGCACGTTCCTGGCGGGGGATCCGGCGGTGATCCGAAGCGCGATCGAGTTCTATCTCGGCCATCACGAGACGCCCATGGGTGTCAAGCATGAGTCCCACCCGCACCAGGCGGAACCCGTGCATGCGGGCCTGAAGCAGATGAAGCCCGTCGATGGGATGACCGGCTACGAACTGGCGAAGCAGACCCTGCCCTACCTGCGTGAATTCAACGAATTCAAGGACCGCCTCGGCGACGCCCTGTGGAAGGAGCTGGGGCAGCACCTGGCCCGGGCGGAGGGTCGGGCGCACGAGATCGAGGCGGCGGCCGGCGAGGCCTGTGCGGCCGAGGTGCCGGAGTTCGACACCCTCGGGCTCAAGTCGCTCGGAGTCACCTGGATAGCCGACAACCACTGGAAGATCCTGGCGGAGGGCTACGAGGGAGCTGTCGAGAAGAAGGTCGGCGACGCCGCCTTCCGGGAGGTCAGGAAGGGGCTTGAGGAGGCCCTCGCCGAATACTTGACGAGGGAGAACAATCCCGAGGTCACGGACGAGAAGACCATCAGGCAGATGCGGCAGAATTACTGGACCGCGGAAGTCAAGGAAAAGGTCGGGAAATTGACCGAAGCCGGTCTGCGGAGGATCTACCAGATCTGCCGTAGGCAGTACGAGGCCACGTCGGCCGAAGACGACGAGGCCCCGACCGGATGATCCGGTCGGGGCCCGCCCCCGGGGTCTTGGCGGCTCAGCCGCCGAGGCCCCGCAGGGTGTGGTAGACGCCGCAGGCCTGGAGGGCGAGCGGGAGCAGGGAGAGGGCGCTGAGGGTGTGCAGGATGTCGGCGATCCGGCCCCAGTAAGGGAGCAGGCGCCGGCCGGGGACCGTCCAGGCGACGACCAGCAGGGCGACGGCCACCGCCAGCAGGCCGCCCAGCAGGCCGAGTCGCTCGGTGGGCGAGGCCGATTCCGCGGCCCGGGAGACCAGCACCAGGCCGCCGTAGACCCCGGGCAGCAGGATGCTCAGCCGCTGGCGGATGCTGCCGACGGCCCGGCCGTGCAGCAGGAGCAGCAGGCTGAGCGCCGCGGCCTCGGCCGGGCCCGCCCAGCCGTCGGTGAAGGCGAGGACGGTCAGGCAGGCCGCGCAGACGGCGCCGATCGCCGTGTAGAGGGCCATCAGGTAGTCGTCGGCGATCAGGGCGCGCGGCAGCACGGCGGCGGCCGGGACGGGCTCGATGTTCTCCTGCAGTTCCTCGGCGTTGCGCGGGAGCATCGGCAGCCGCAGTCCGGAGAGCCGGAAGGCGAACGACGGCACGAAGGCGCCGATCAGGACGGCCACCACCGCGACCACGGCGACCAGCTTGCCGAGCGTCAGCCCCGCCAGCACCAGCACCCCGGCCAGCACCCCGAGCACGGCGACCAGCACCAGCCCGAGGAAGAGCGGGGCGGCCCCGCCCACCGCCGCCAGGGCCAGCACCGCCGCGCCGGCCCCGGCGGAGGCGGTCGCCAGCACCCGGGCGCCGAGCAGGTCGTCCCCGCCCGGGCCGCTGGGCAGCAGCAGGGCGGCGAGGCCCAGGTACGGGACGGCGGCGGCGCCGAGCGCGGCGCCCGCGCCGGCGTCGGCCATGGCGCGGGAGGCGCTGGCGGCGCCGAGCAGCAGCAGGGCCGCGACGGCCGCCGCGGCGGCCTGGCGCGGGCCGGCCGGGCCGGGCAGGGCGAGCAGCACCCAGGCGGCGGCGAGGGCCGTGAGGGTGACGGCGAGGGCGAGGCGGCGGGTGAGGGCGGGGCGCCAGGTGTCGCCGCGCTCGTTCATGCCGGAGGCCACGCCGTCGACCAGGTCGTCGAAGTGGACCGGCGGCAGGGCCTGGTGGCGCGGGCGCAGGTGGACCGCGTCGCCGTCGTGCAGCTTCAGCGCCTCGGTGCTCTGCTCCTCGTCGAGCGGGTCCTCGCCGAGCCGTTGCAGCACCCAGCCGCCGTGCTCCAGCCCGGTCTCGGCGAGGTCCGGGCCGGCGTGGCCGAGGATGGCGGGAAGCAGGTCGCCGAGCGGTACGTCGGCCGGGACGGCCAGCTCGAAGACCACCTCCGGCGCGTGGAACCTCAATCGGCACAGTCCTGCGACGACACTGCTGCTCACGCCAGTCCTCCGGCTCGGTGGTGTTCTCCGCTCGGTTGAACGGGCGGCTCGGCGCGCCGCGTTCAACCGCGGTTGAACCCCGGGTGCCACGCCGTCCGTGAGCCAGAGGGACGGCTGTCGCAGTGAGGAGCCCGTCACAGTGAGGAGCCCTGAGTGAGCGTTGTGCTGGTCACCCGGACGCCCCGGCGCCCGGGGCCCGAGATGCCGGACGGCGAGATCCAGTTGCAGGAGCCGCCGGGTCTGCCGGAGAAGCAGAGCGGCATGGCGAGTGTGATCAGCATGGCCCCGATGGCGCTCGGCTCGCTGTCGATGGTCTTCATGTTCCTGCACCCGGGCGGCGGCGAGGGCGGCGGTGGCGCGCTCAGCTACCTCGCGATGGGAATGATGGCGCTGTCCGCCGTCGGCATGCTGGTCACCCAGCTGATCCGCGGTTCCAGCGACCGCAAGCAGCAGCTGCGCGGCGAGCGCCGCGACTACCTGCGCTACCTCTCCCAGGTGCGCCGCCAGGTGCGGCGTTCGGTGGACGCCCAGCGGCAGGCGCTCGCCTGGCGGCACCCGGCCCCGGACGAGCTGTGGTCACTGGTGGGCACCACCCGGCTGTGGGAGCGGCGGGCCGCCCACCCGGACTTCAGCGACGTCCGGATCGCGGTCGGCGCCCAGCGCCTGGCCACCCCGCTCGCCCCGCTCGCCACCAAGCCGGTCGAGGACCTGGAGCCGCTGTGCGCGCACGCGCTGCGCCGCTTCATCCACGCCTACGGCACCGTCGCCGACCAGCCGATGGCGATCCACCTGCGCGGCTTCGCCCAACTGCTGCTGCGGGCCGAGGACCCGGAGGCCGCCCGCGCCCTGGTGCGGGCCGTGCTCGCCCAACTCGCCGTCGTGCACGGCCCGGACGAACTGCGCATCGCCGTCGTCACCGACGCCGAGCGGCGCACCTCCTGGGACTGGGCCAAGTGGCTGCCGCACGCCCTGCACCCGACCGACACCGACGGCGCCGGCCCGGTCCGGCTGGTCGCCGGCAGCCTCGGCGAGGTCGAGCAACTGCTGGGCGAGGAGTTCACCAGCCGCCCGGGCTTCGAACCGGACGCCGTGCCCAACCGGGACGAGCCCTTCACCGTCCTGGTGCTCGACGGCCCCGGCGCCCACACCGGCAGCCGTGCCGCGCTCACCGGCTACCGCAACGCCGTCCTGATCGACCTGTCCGACAGCCTGGAGTGGCGCGCCGCCCGCACCACCCTGCGGCTGCGCATCGACGACGGACGGCTCGCCATGATCGGCGCCGACCGCAACCGCAAGGACGTCGCCACCGACCTCGGCCGCCCCGACGCGCTCGCCGTGCCCGCCGCGACCCGCCTCGCCGCGCTGCTCGCCCGCTACCGCATCGCCGACGGCGTGGACGTCGCCGAGCCGCTCGCCACGGACTTCGACCTGACCGCCCTGCTCGGCATCCCCGACCTGAACACCCTGGACGTCGAGGCGCTCTGGGGCCAGCGCGGCATCGCGCAGCGGCTGCGCGTCCCGCTCGGGCTCGGCCCGGACGGCCGCCCGGTCGACCTCGACCTGAAGGAGTCCGCGCAGGGCGGCATGGGCCCGCACGGCATGCTGATCGGCGCCACCGGCTCCGGCAAGTCCGAACTGCTGCGCACCCTGGTGATGGCGCTCGCCGTCACCCACTCCTCCGAGGTGCTCAACTTCGTCCTGGTCGACTTCAAGGGCGGCGCGACCTTCCTCGGCCTGGACGGCCTGCCGCACACCTCCGCCGTGATCACCAACCTGGCGGACGAGGCCGCGCTGGTCGACCGCATGCGCGACGCCCTGCACGGCGAACTCATCCGCCGCCAGGAGCTGCTGCGCGAGGCCGGCTACGCCTCACTGCTGGACTACGAGACGGCGCGCGCCGGCGGTGCCGCGCTACGCCCGATGCCCACGCTCTTCGTCGTCGTCGACGAGTTCAGCGAACTGCTGTCCGCGCACCGGGACTTCATGGAACTCTTCGTGATGATCGGCCGGCTCGGCCGCTCGCTCGGCGTCCACCTGCTGCTCGCCTCCCAGCGCCTCGACGAGGGCCGGATGAGCGCGCTGGAGTCCCACCTGTCCTACCGGATCGGCCTGCGCACCTTCTCCGCGATGGAGAGCCGCGGCGTCCTCGGTGTCCCCGACGCCTACCAGCTGCCCTCCCAGCCGGGCAACGGCTTCCTGCGCAGCGACATCTCCACCCTCACCCGGTTCAAGGCCGCCTACGTCTCCGGGCCGTACCGGCCCAAGCGCCGGTCCTCCCAGCAGGCCGCCCTCGCCGGGCAGGTCGTCTCCTACGGCACCGACTACGTGCTGCCGCGTCACCTCCCGGCGGCCGCGGTCGAGCCCGAGGAGGAGCAGGCGTCCGACGGCTCGCTGCTGGAGGTCGCCGCCGGCCGGCTGCGTGACGCCGGACCGCCCGCACACCGGGTCTGGCTGCCGCCCCTGGACGTCCCGCCCACCCTCGACGAGTTGCTGCCGCCGCTCGTCCCGCACCCCGACCGCGGCCTCACCACCGAGGACGAGCGCTCCCACGGCGCGCTCGGCCTGCCGGTCGGCATCGTCGACCGCCCCTTCCAGCAACTGCGCGACCTGCTCACCGCCGACCTGGCCGGCGCCGGCGGGCACGTCGGCATCGCCGGCGCCCCGCAGAGCGGCAAGAGCACCATGCTGCGCACCCTGATCACCGGCCTCGCCCTCACCCACACCCCGCGCGAAGTCCAGTTCTACTGCCTGGACTTCGGTGGCGGCACGCTCTCCGCCCTGCGTGGGCTGCCGCACCTCGGCGGCGTCACCGGCCGGCACGACGGCGAACGGGTGCTGCGCACCGTCGCCGAGGTCAACGGCATCATCACCCGCCGCGAGCAGTACTTCGCCGAACTCGGCATCGACTCCATCGCGGCCTTCCGCCGCCGCAAGGCCGCCGGGGAACTGCCCGACGACCCGCACGGCGACGTCTTCCTCGTCATCGACGGCTGGAACACCCTGCGCCAGGAGTTCAGCGACCTCCTCCAGCCGCTCACCCTGATCTCCCAGCGCGGCCTCAACTACGGCGTCCACCTGGTCATCGCCACCACCCGCTGGGGCGAGATCAGCGGCGGCCTGCGCGACCAGCTCCAGACCCGCTTCGAACTGCGGCTCGGCGACTCCGTCGACTCCGTCATCAACATGCGCGCGGCCGCCAAGGTCCCCAAGCTGCCCGGCCGCGGCCTCACCGACGAGCAACTGCACTTCCTCACCGCCCTGCCCCGGATCGACGGCTCCGGCAACACCGACGACCTCGGCGACGGTGTCGCCGACCTGGTCGACGCGGTCGCCGCCCACTGGACCGGCCCACGGGCCCCCGAGGTCCGGATGCTCCCGCTCACCCTCGACGCCGCCGCACTCCCCGCCCCCGAGGGCCGGCTGCGCGTCCCGATCGGCCTGGAGGACACCGAGGTCTCGCCGCTGTGGCACGACTTCGAGGAGAACCCGCACCTGCTGGTCGTCGGCGACAGCGAATCCGGCAAGACCAACCTGCTGCGGCTCATGATCAGCGCCATCACCTCCGCCTACACCCCGGCCGAGGCGCGGATCATGCTGGTCGACTACCGGCGCGGCCTGTTCGACGCGGTGCCCCAGGAGTACCAGCTCGGCTACGCGGTGGCGGTCGACAAGCTCCGCCAGATCGTCGACGGCGCCTCGCGCGCCATGAAGAACCGCATCCCGCCCGCGGACATCACCCCCGCCCGGCTCAGGCTGCGCGACTGGTGGACCGGGCCCGAACTGTTCATCCTCGTCGACGACTACGACCTGGTCGGCTCCACCAGCGGCGCCCACCCCTTCGCGGCCCTGCTCGAAGACCTCGCCCAGGGCGCCGAGATCGGCCTGCACCTGGTCGTCGCGCGCGGCGCCAACGGCGTCGGGCGAGCCCTCGGCGACCCGCTGATGCGCAAGCTCCAGGAGGTCAACTCGCCCTCCCTGCTGCTCTCCTGCCCGCCCTCGGAGGGGTACCTGTTCGGCAACGTCAAGCCCCGGCAGTTCCCCGCCGGGCGCGGCCTCTACATCACCCGGCGACGCACCGTCCAGGTGCAGACCGGGCACGTGGCGGACGAACCGGAGGCCGGCCGGTGACCGCCTCCACGCTGCGGGCGCTCGGCCCGCACTACGTCATCGCGCCGCCCGGCGCGGAGGCCGCCGGACTGGCCGAAGCCCTCGGGCCCGTCCGGGCCGAACCCCGCGCGCTGCTGCTGCTGGCCGCCGCCGCGGACGCCGCGCCCGTCCTGCTCTCCTCGCTCGACGACCTCGTACGGGCGGCGGGTGAGCGCGGCGCCGACGTGCTGGTGCTCGCCGCCTCGGGACTCGCCGCGATCGGGCCGGACGGACGGCGGCCCGCCGAACTGCTCGCCGCCCGCTCCGGGCTGACGATCGTCGCGCCCGACGCGATGGTCAGCATCGAGCCGGACGGAACGCTGTCCGCCCCGGACGGCTCCTGGTGGCGCTGCCCGCCGGGCGGCGCCCAGCTCCGGGCCGAACCGCTCGGCGCGCGGTGGCCCGCCGCGGCCGCCATCACCCCGCTGACGCGCGATGCGTACTGGGTCACCGAAATCGCGGGCCGGGCGCGGCCCGCCGCGTTGGACCACGCGGCCGCGACCGACGGCGGACTGCTGCTCGTCCTCGGCGAACCGGCCGGGCGGCTGCCCACCGGGGCCCAACTCGCCAACGCCGCCGCGCTGCTGCTCGGGACGGTGGCGGAGGACGCGCGCCTCACCCTGAGCGCGCCCTGGGCCGCGCCGGTCGAGCTGATCGAACTCGCGGCGGTCGCGGCGGCCTCGCTGCGGCGGGAGGTCCGGGCGGCCGTCGGCCTGCCGGTGCGGGGCGCGGCCGGGCTGCGCCACGTCCACCTCGCCGCGGACGGCACCGAAGGGTGGGAGCCCTACCTCACCGAACTGGTCGCCTGCCCGACCGACCGCACCGTCACGGCCGTCGGCTGGCGCAGTCGGCCCGACCTGCCCGCCGCCCCCGGGCCCGCGCGCTACCCGGCCTTCCCCGGCTGGGAACTGGAAGCCGTCGCGGCCGGACTCTGGCTCCGCCCGGCCGCCACCGCGGACCGCGGCCCCCGCCTCCGCAGGCCCGACCCGGCCGGCCCCGCCCTGGTCGTCGGGTCTCCGGGACGCCCTGTCCCCGAGACCGTCTGGGATCACCTCGGGGCCGTTCTCGGCTCGCTCCCGCCGGCGCCCGCGCGCCTCACCCTCACCGTCGCCGGGACGCTGGACGTCGAATCCGGGGCGGTCGGGCGCTTTTGCGCGCGGCTGTACGGGCTCGACTGGGTCGGACCCGCCGCGTCGGTCGCCGTGGCGGCACCCGGCCCGGAGGCGGCGCCCGCGCTTGCGGTGGCGCCCGTAGCCGTACCTGAGCCCGCGTCGGTGGAGCTCGGAGCGTCGGGGGAGGCGGACCCGGCGCCGCTGCAGGTGCCGACCGAGTCCGCGACGCCGGAGCCGGTGGCCGCGACCGGTCCGGTGTTCGAGATCGGGACGGAGGCTGGGACCGGGACGGAGGCTGGGACCGGGACGGAGACCGAGGCCGGGACAGCGGCCGAGGCTGAGGCCGGGATCGCGACGGATCCGGTGGCCGTACCGGTCCCCATGGCGACGATGGGGGTTCTCGGAGGAGAGCCCGGGGAACGCCCCGCTTCCCCTCCCGCCCCCGAGCCCGCCCCCGGGCCGACTGCGGCCGTGATGGGCGACACCGGCACGACGTCGGCCCCGGACGCCGGCCCCGGCCCGGCCGTGGAGACGGGGGCGAGCGTCGCACCCGGGGGAGACCAGGCGCCGCCCGACGGGGAGGCCGGCTCCGGGCCCGCGTCGGCAGCCGCTTCGGAGGAGACCACCCCCGCAGCGGAGGAGGTGCCGGCCCCTGCCCCGGCACTCGACCCTGAGGCCGTGCCCGTGGCCGCGTCCTCCGTGGCGGTGTCCATGGAGGACACGGAGGCCGCCGAGACCGCCGAGCCGCCGGGAACCACGGCGGGCCGGGCCGGGGCACACCCGACGCCTGAACCCACGGCCGGCTCCACGCCGGGGCAGGCCCCGGTACCGGCCCCCGAGCAGGTCCCCGAGCAAGCTCCGGCGCAGCCGACCGCCCCGTCGTCGGACCTGGTCGAGCTCTCCACCCCCGCCGAGGACCGCGCGGCCCTGATCACCCTCCTCGGGCCCGCCTACCAGCGCTTCGTCCGGCGGGCCGAGGACGTCGCGACCCGACTGCCCGGCCTGCGCGCCCGGGCCGACGAGGGCGATCCGCGGCCCGAACTGGTCGCCGTGCTGCTCCACCACACCGACTCGACCGTCCTCGCCGGGCGGGCAGAGCTCCGCGCCGCGGCGCGGTCGGGCGCCCCGGGCCCGTTCGGCCCGTACCTGCGCTGCCTCGCGGCCGGGCTTCGGCGGCTGCCCAGCCACTACGGAGGCGTGCTGATGGCGGGCCCGGTCGAGTCGGCCGACCTGGCCGCCTACACCCCGGGAACCGTGCTCACCGAGCGGGCCCCGGTCAGCGGTCTGGCGGCGCCGGGCGCGGACTTCGGCGAGGACGTCGGGGTGGAGTTCGCCATCTGGTCCGTCGGCGGCCGCCGCAGCTCGGTCTTCGGAGAGCCGGGCGACCAGCCGACCGTGATCTTCGCCCCGGGGACGGAGTTCGAGGTGGTGGACGTCGACCTGCCGGACGAGACGACCGGGCGTCCGGCCCGCGTGCTGCTCCACGAGATCGGCGGCGTCCGCCCGCGCCCCGACCGCCTGCGCAGCTGGCTGGCCCGGCGCGACGCCGTCGCGCCCGCCGACCGGATCCGCCCCGCCGACCCGGCCCGCTACCTCCTGGACCTCGGTGGCGCGGCCGGCCGGTGACGTCCTGTGGGGACCGGGCGGCCCCGTCGTGGCGCGGATCACCTGGTCCGAGGCACGGCCCGGCCGGTGGTGGGCCCTGGGGCGTGTTTCGTCATTCCCGCCGGGCGCGCGACGCCGGGCATCCCGGCTGGACGCACCGGCGAAGCACCCAAGTACGGCCCAGTACGAGGGCGCTCCGCCGGCACGCCCAGCCGGGCGCGTCATGGGGGTACCTCCCGGCCGAAGGCTGGGGGAGCCGCGCGCTGATCCGACGCGAATGATGAAACACGCCCTGGCCCCGACCCGGCCGGTCGAGCCGTCGGCCGACGGACCGGCACCCGCGATGAACCCGGGGCGGCCTTCCGTCCGTCGGACGAAGCGTAGGGGCGAACCGGCGGGAGGAGTGCGGGATGAGCGGGACGATGCGGGACGACTTCCGGTTGGCGTCGGTGTTCGACGCCGTGGACCCGGTGACGGGGCCGGGCTTCGGGCCGGACCGGCCGAGGATCGAGGAGCGCGCGGAGCGCGAGGCACTCGTCGGCTACCTGCGCGCGGGCGCGCCCGTGCTGCTGACGCCGATGCTGATGGACGACGTGGTGGACCGGCGGCGGCGCTCCGTCGTCCCGATGGGCTTCCGTACCGACGGGTCCTGGATCTGGACCGACACCGTGACGTACTACCTGGAGGAGTACGGGCTGGCGCCCGACCCGGAACTGCTCGCTCACGTCCGCGCGCAGGGCGACGGCCCGTGGGCGGCGCCCGACGCGGCGGTGCTGGAGCGGGCGGTGTCCTTCGTCCTGACCCCGCCGGACGCCGAGGAGGAGCCGGTCTGGACGGTCGGCTCGTAGCGGCTGAACCGGTTCGGCCACTCCGTCCGTACCTCCCCACAGGAGTGTCGTCGAGTGCAGGGGATGCATGGTGGCCGAGGAGAAGCGCGGCGAGGCGGGGCGGACGAGCGCCGGGTTCCAGCTTCCGGAGGTGAACTGGGCCCTGGCGGCCGAGGCCGAGCCGGCGGAGGGTACGCCGGTGGCGGCCGCCTCGAAGGAAGCGGCCTCGGAGGAAACCGCCTCGGCGAAGGGTGAAGCGGCGGAGGCGGGTTCCAGCGCCGCGACCGCGGTGCTGCCCGCGCAGCCGGAGCGCGAGCAGCCGGCCGCACCTCCCTCGGTCCCGCCCGTGCCCGCGTCTGCCACGACGACCGCAGCACCCGCCACCGCGACACCCACCGCCGCCGGGACGCCCGAGGCGGTGGCCGCCGCGAGCGTCGCCGAGCCCTCCACCGACACCGGCACCGACCAGGGCCCCCGGCCGGGCCGGGTCTCCCGCCCGATGATCGCGGCGGCCGTCGCCGTCGGCCTGGTGCTGGTGGGCACTTCCGTGGTGGTGACCCAGCTCGGCGGCAACCAGCAGAAGGGCGGCCCGGCCCAGGCGGACGCCCCGCCCGGCTACGGGCAGAGTGGTGGGGACGGCGGCAACGGCTTCGTCCCGAACTTCGACGAGCACGGCGGTACCAGCGGCTCCGGCGGCACCCCTGCCCCCGGTCAGCCCGACGCGGCGGTCCCGGCCGTGGACGCCGGCACGGGCACGCCCGCCCCGAGTGACCAGCCGGCCTCGGCCCCGAACGGCACCGGAAGCGGCGGAGGCGCGGGGGGCACTGCCGCTCGATCCGGCGGATCCGCTAACTCCGGTGGTGGCAGCGCGAGTTCGACCACCGCTCCAGGTCGGGCCCAGGGTGGCTCCGGTTCGGGCTCCGGTTCCGGTTCGGGTTCCGCTTCCGGTGGCGCCGCCGCCGCTGCCGCCGCAGGTGGCGCGGCGGGGAGCGTGGCCGGTGGCGCCGCCAACCCCGCCCCGCAGAACCCCGCGCCGCAGCAGCCGGCCCCGCAGAACCCCGCGCCGCCGCCGGCTTCCCAGCAGCCCGCACCGCCGCCGCCCCCGCAGAAGGCCGCGCCCACCGTCGTGGTCACCGGCCCGTACTGCGGCAACAAGAGCGGCGCGTACAGCCAGAAGGGCTGGTTCGACCAGGGCGACTCCGGCTGGCGGAGCAACTCCGGCGGCTACAGCGGCGACGGCTGCAACGGGACGTACACGTCGGTGCCGATGTCCGGGGACGGCAAGGACGACAAGAACTCGGTGGTGTGGACCTTCACCCTGGACAAGGTCACCAGCTGCACCCTGGACGTCTACATCCCGGCCAGCGGGGACGTGAAGAAGGTCGGCGGGAACCCGACCTACTACACCGTGCAGAGCGGCAGCGGGTCGAGCGACTTCAAGATCAACCAGACGGCCAGCCAGGGCCGTTGGGTCGGCGAGGGCACCTTCCAGTACCGCGGCTCGCTGTCCGTCACCCTGCACACCCGAGGCCAGGACTGGGGCGCCGCGAACCTCGCCCACCACGCCGCCAGCGCCATGCGCGTCACCTGCACGCCCTGACCCGGTCCTCCTCGACCCCGACCCGAACCTCCGACCCCGACCTGGTCCTCCGAGCAGGTCGCGAACGAACGCCCCACGACGAAGGGAACCCCCAGGCATGTCGCGCCCGGTGCTGACGGTCTGCGCGGAGCAGCGGGAACGCGGCTCCTACCGCACGATCGGCGAAGCCCTCCAGGCGGCCCGCAGCGGCGCGGTGATCTCCGTACGTCCCGGCCGGTACGAGGAGAACCTGGTGCTCACCAAGGTGGTGACCATCACCGCCGAGGACGTCCGGGGCAGTGTGCGGATCAGTTCGCGCCGCGGCTCGGTGGTCCAGGTCCTGGCCGAGGCCGTCCAGTTGACCGGTCTGGTGATCCAGGGGCAGGACGATGACCTGCCCGCCGTCGACGTCCCGCGCGGCCAGCTCGCTCTGCAGGACTGCGAAGTGATCGGCAACGCCTGGACGGCCGTCCTCACCCGCCAGCAGGGCGAACTCGCCATGCGCGGCTGCCGGGTGGTGAACACCGCCGGCGCCGGACTGGTCGAGACCTCCACCGGCGCCAGCGTCATCGAGGACAGCGTCATCGAACACCTCGGCACCTCCGCCCTGGTGATCGGCGAACGGGCCAACCCCACCGTGCGGCGCTGCGTCCTGCGCGACGCGCGCGGCAACGGCATCTGCGCCAACGGGGAGGCGCGCGGAGTCATCGAGGACTGCGAGATCTCCGCCACCGACAAACCCGCCGTGGCCCTGGAGGAGCAGAGCACCACCCGCCTGCTGCGGACCGAGGTCCGCGACAGCGCGGTCGGCGTCTTTCTCGGCTCCACCGCCCGGGTGGTGCTGGAGGACTGCACCGTCACCGCCGTGCGCGGCCACGGCTACGTCCTCACCAACGGCACGGACCCCCTGCTGCGCCGCTGCCGCGCCGTCCGCAGCCAGGGCCACGGCCTGCACATCGCCGGCCGTGCCCGCGGCACCTTCGAGGACTGCGAGGTCACCGCCGCCGCGCAGGCCGGCATCCACGTCGACGAATCGGCCAGCCCCAGTCTGGTGCGGGCCGTGGTGCGCGACAGCGAGACCGACGGCGTCGACCTCACCGGCGAGAGCGCCGCCGAGTTCGACCGCCTGGAGGTGCGCGACGCGGCCGGCGCCGGCGTCGTCATCCGTGACGGCGCCAACCCGCTGCTGCGCCGCACCACCGTCACGGACGCCGGTGGTCACGGCGTCGAGGTGGTGCGGGACGGGCGCGGCCGGATCGAGGACGCCACCGTGCTCGACGCGGGCAAGAACGGCATCCGGATCGCCGACGGAGCCAACACCTACCTCGGCGGCAGCCTCGTGCGCGGCAGCAAGGCGTGCGGCATCTCGATCGGCGCCGAGGGCATCGCGACCCTGCGCGACGTCGAGTCCGCCGACAACGCGTTCGACGGCGCGAGCGTCGAACACGGCGGTGAACTCACCGCGACCAGGACCAGGCTGCGGGCCAACCGCCGGCACGGGCTCCACCTGCTGCCCGGCGCCCGCGCCACCCTCACCGGCTGCCAGCTGACCGACAACACCGTGGACGGCCTGCGCTCGGAGTCCGCCGAACCCGTCCGGCTCACCGACTGCGTCACCGCCGAGAACCAGGGTGCCGGGCTGCGGCAGAGCGAGCCCACCGACCGGCTCGCCGTCGAGAACCTCGACAGCCGGGACAACCGCTCGCCCGACGCGCACGGCACGGTCACCGCCGCGGCGACCGCCGCCGGGGACGGGGGCGAGTCCGCCGACGGCACTCCGCAGGAGGCCCCCGCCGCTCCCGGACCGCAGGGCCCGCAGGCCGTCCTGCAGACGCTCGTCGGCCTGGAGGGCGTCAAGGAGCAGGTCGCCACCCTGGTCAACCTCAACAAGCTGGCCCGGCGCCGCGAACAGGCCGGGCTGCCCTCCCTCCCGATGAGCCGCCACCTGGTGTTCGCCGGCCCGCCCGGAACCGGCAAGACCACCGTCGCCCGGCTCTACGGCGCCATCCTCGCCGAACTCGGCGTGCTGCGCAGCGGCCACCTGGTCGAGGTCGCCCGCGCCGACCTCGTCGCCTCGATCATCGGCGGCACCGCGCTCAAGACCACCGAGGTCGTCATGGAGGCGCTCGGCGGCGTGCTCTTCATCGACGAGGCGTACACCCTGTCGGCCGGCTCCGGCGGGACCGGACCGGACTTCGGCCGCGAGGCCATCGACACCATCGTCAAGCTGATGGAGGACCACCGCGAGGACCTGGTGGTGATCGTCGCCGGGTACGAGAACGAGATCCGTGACTTCCTGGCCTCCAACCCGGGCCTCGCGTCGCGGTTCAGCCGCACCGTCGAGTTCCAGAACTACAGCGTCGACGAACTCACCACCATCGTCGAACACGCCGCCGGGGGCCACGGCTACGAGCTCGCCGACGGCACCCGCGAGGCCCTCGCCGTCCACTTCGACCGGATGCCCAAGGGCGCCGACTTCGGCAACGGCCGCGCCGCCCGCAAGGTCTTCGAGGAGATGGTCGACCGTCAGGCCTCCCGACTCGCTGAACTGGAGGACTTCGACAACGCCGACCTCAGCCGGCTGCTCCCCGCCGACGTCGGCGAGCAGGCGGCCGCCGCCGTCGCCCGTGCCGCCGCCGGATCCGACGAGCCCGAGGAGCCCGGCCTGCTCGACCGGCTGCGCGGCATGGTCGGCCTCGCCGCCGCCAAGGAGCAGGTCGAGGACCTGGTCAACCTGACCCGGCAGACCCGCCGCCGCGTCGAGGCCGGACTGCCCGCCGCCACCATCAGCCACCACCTGGTCTTCTCCGGCCCGCCGGGCACCGGCAAGACCACCATCGCCCGGCTCTACGGCGAACTCCTCGCCGAACTCGACGTCCTGCCGGCTGGTCAGCTCATCGAGACGGCCCGCGCCGACCTCGTCGGCCGCTACATCGGCCACACCGCGCAGCTCACCCGCGACGCCTTCGAACGTGCCCGCGGCGGCGTGCTCTTCATCGACGAGGCCTACACCCTGACGCCCCGCAACGGCACCGGCGGCGACTTCGGCCAGGAGGCCGTCGACACCCTGATGAAGCTGATGGAGGACCACCGCGACGAGGTCGTGGTGATCGTGGCTGGCTACCAGGAGGAGATGCGCGGCTTCCTCTCCTCCAACCCCGGCCTGGCCTCCCGCTTCTCCCGCGAGATCACCTTCGACCACTACGCGGACGACGAACTCGTCACCATCGTCCGCCTCCAGGCGGAGACCGCCGGGTACAACTGCACCCCGGAGACGCTGGCGGCGCTCGGCGAACTCTTCGCCGCCGTCCCGCGCGACCGGTCCTTCGGGAACGGGCGCTTCGCCCGGCAGGTGCTGGAGTCGATGATCACCCGGCAGGCCGGCCGGCTCTCCCGGCTGGAGGTGGCGGACCTGGACGAACTCAGCCTGCTGCTGCCCCAGGACATCCCGGCCGGGCGGATCGGCAGCCTCGCATGAGGACGGCGGCCGCCCTTCTCGCCGTCGGACTGCTGCTCCCGACGGCGGGCACGGCCCTGGCCGACACCCCCGCCGGCGACGACAGCCTCCCGGGCGTCACCCAGCTGCGGCGCGACGCGTCCGGGAAGCCGGCCGGCTGCCTGCCGCCGTCCACCAAACGCACGCCGCTCACGCCCTGGCCCCAGACCTTCCTGCGCCCCGACCGGGTCTGGCCGCTCAGCCAGGGTGACGGCGTCACCGTCGCCGTCCTCGGCTCCGGCGTGACCGACGGCACCGGCCTGCTCGCCGGCCGCCTCGACTACGCCCCCAAACTCACCGGAGGCGGTGACCCCGCCCGCGACTGCGTCGGCCACGGCACCTTCCTGGCCGGCCTGATCGCTGCCGACCGCCGCGACGGGACGGGCTTCGCCGGACTCGCCCCACGGGCCCGGATCCTCGCCGTCTCCGTCACCGACGACGGCGGTGCCACGACGGCCGACCTGCTCGCCCAGGGGATCACGGCGGCGAGCGAACGGGGAGCGCGGATCATCGCGGTCGGGGTGGCGTTGCCGGCCGGTAACGACGCGCTCGCCGGGGCGGTGCGGGCGGCCCGGAGCAAGGGGGCGATCATCGTCGCGCCCGCGGCCCCCGACGTCCAGCCCGGCTCGGGGAAACCCGGACCGGCCTATCCGGCCGCCTACGGCGAGGTCCTCGCCATCCGCGACCTCGCCCCCGGCGGCGCCCTTCCCTCGGGCGCCGGAGCCGTCCCGATCGGTGGCCGGGTCGACCTCGCCGCCCCGGGCGACGCCGTCACCGGCACCGGCCCGGCCTCCGGCGGCAACTACACCGGCGCCGGGCCGAGCTTCGCCGCCGCCTTCGTCGCCGCCACCGCCGCCCTCACCCTCGGCAGCCACCCGGACCTCACCGCCGACCAGTTGATCCGGCGCCTGGAGACCACCGCCTACCACGCCGTCACCACCCCCGACCCGCAGGTCGGCTACGGCACCATCGACCCCGTCGCCGCCGTCACCCAGCTCGCGGTCCCCGACCAGGCGCCCCCCGCCGCGACACCGGCCGCCCTCGCCATGCCCCCCGCTCCACCCGCCTCCACCGCCCCCACCCAGGCCGTGGTGATCTCCCTGGCCGCACTGGCCGTCATCGCCCTCGTCGCCGCCGCCGGCGCCGTCACGCCGCGTGCCCGTGCCCGCGGTTGGCGCCCGGGGAAGGCGGAGGACGGCCAGGCCTGAGAGGTGGGCCCGGCCGTCCTCCTGTCGCACCGTCACGCCGCTCCTCGGGCGTGGGTGCCGCGTCCCCGACCGCCGGGCTCCCGGCCACGGCCCCGAGCGCCGGCATCGTGCCCTCGACCGTCGGCGTCCTGGTGCCCCGACGGGCGGGGGTGCCCCCTCGTCCGTCCGGTGACGCACCTGCTCCGAGGCCGCCCGCCCGTCCTCCGGGCGGGGGCGCGGTCTCAGACGGTGTGGCGGATGGCCAGGGCGTCGCCGACGAGGGCGGCGAGTTCGAGGTAGGCGAGGTGGGTGTGGGAGCGGAGCCGGCCGGGGGTGCCCGGGGTGTGCGCGGGGAGGAGGACGACGTCGCGGCAGAGGGTGCGGAAGTGGGAGAGGAGCTGGCGGTCGGCGACGGGGCGCTCGGTCGGCGGGCTGGGGACGAAGACGACGGTGCCGCCGCGGACGAGGTCGCCGTGGCCGCGGGAGGTCAGGTGGTCGATCAGTGCTGAGGCGTTGCGGGCGCCGTCGGCGGAGGCGTGTTCGCAGATGACCAGTTGGTCGGCGAGTTCGACGGCCGTGAGCTGGACGTCGCCCGCGGCGGCCGTGGTGTCGCTGAGGATCATCGGGTAGCGGCCGCTGAGGTCGGTCAGGGTGTCCCGGAACGCGGGGCCCGGGGTGTCCGGGCGGACGGCGAGGATGTCGAGCCGGCCGGCCGCGCTCCGGTCGAGGATCCGCCGGTCGGCGTGCGAGACACGGGAGGCGTCGGCGAGGTCGAGGACGATCACCGGGTCGGGCCGGTGCTGCGCCAGGAGGGCGCCGAGCGTGACCGGGAGGCCCTCGGCGGGCCTGCCGAGGAGGGCGATGCGGTGGCAGCTGCGCAGCGGGGTCCGGATCCGTTCCACGAGGCGGCGGCGCCGGGCCTCCGTGCCGCCGCCGAAGGGCAGTCGCAGGGCGCGCGGGTGGGTCGCCCGGTCCGGGCCCGCGGCGGGGGCCGTGGCCGGGGACGGTGTGGGTACCGCGAGCAGGGCAGTGGGGGTGGGGTCGCCGGGCGGTGCGGGCGGTTGCGCCCGCGGCGCCGGTGTGCGGGTGAACAGCCGCCGTTCGGCGGGCGGGATCAGGACGGTGCCGAGCGGGTCGAGGGGCTGCCGGGGGAGCAGCGGGACGGGCTCGGGCCAGGCGGCGGGTGTGTAGTCGGGCCGTTCCGGGGTGGCGGCGTCTCCGTCGTCGGGGGTGCCGTCGGAGAAAGCCATCGGGTGACCTCCTGGTTCACGGTGCGCCGGGCCGGACCGTCGGTGCGTTCAGTCGGGACTACGGGCGAACGGCCCGTTCCGGTTCAACGCGCGTCACCCTGCGGATCGGTGAACCGCCCCCGATGGAAGGTCCGTTGAGCGGGACAGGGCGCACCTCGCGTTCCTCGTCATGCTCGGAGGAGCTCATGCGCGCCACCAGGAACCGTGCCGTCACGACGGCCGGTCCGCCGTCGTCGGCCGGTCCTCCGGCCGGTGCGGCCGGCGCCACCGGCAGCCCGGCCTCGACGGCGGTCCGGTGCGGGGCCGGTGTCGTGGTGCGGGGTGGGCACCCGCCCGGTGGCCGCGGTGTTGCCGAAGCGCGGCGGCCCGGCCGGGTGCCTCGTCGCCGGCCGAACCGGCGTGCGTGCGGCAGCTGTGCGGCAGCTGCCCGGCCGTACCGGAAAACCCTCTGCTGGACCGGCTGTCAGTAGATACCGTCTTCGGATGGCACTCGATGCGGAACGAGTGCCATGCAGGAGCAGCCGGCGTGACTCCCGTGGGACGGGATGGGGGAGGGACAACGATGGATCCGGACGGGCCGGACGTGCGCGAGGTCGTCGCGGCGCTGGTGCGGCAGGAGGAGCCGAGCAGGCCCGGGCCGCCCGCGCTGGTGGTGCCCGAGGGCACGGCGGAGGAGGTGACCGCCGCGGCCCGGCGGCTCGCCCTGCGGGCGCTGCCGACCGAGCGGTGGAGGCCGGAGCCCGCACCGGGGCTGCGGGAGCTGGCGGCGGCGCTGGTGGTCGACGAGCACCCCTCGGCACCGGCCTGGTCGGCGGCGGAGCGGGAGCAGCTGGCGACCTGGGTCGCGGTGCTGATCGAGCACCGGGGGGAGGACGGGGTCCAGGAGCTGGTGCGCGTGCTCAACGAGGCCTGAGGGGTGGCCTGGTGGCCATGAGGCGGCCGGGAGATGGCCGCCAGGTGGCCGGGAGGTGGCTGTGCGGAGTCCTGGCCTGCGGCCCGGCCGTGCGGGGCCGGGGCGTTGGCGGATCGTTGGTGCGGCCTTGGCGGCTGCGGGCAGTCTGCTGCTTGTAGCCGCCGGGGAAGTCCGGTCGGTGTGTCGCCCTGCCCTTGCCCGATCTGAGAGGCCGCGCGTGTCGAAGCAGCCCGTCGCCCAGCCCACGTCCGTCGCCCAGCCGCCCGTCGGCCCGCCGGCCGGCACGGACCCGTCGGCCACCACGGGATCCGCCCCCGCGCCCGGCACGCCGAAGGCGGCCCGCCCGACCCTCGACCCGGACACGCTCGCCGAGATCCACCGGCTGCACGGCGGTTACCTGCTGCGGGCGCTGCTGCGTGCCACCGGCGGCGACCGGGGCAAGGCCGAGGACATCCTCCAGGAGACCCTGCTGCGGGCCTGGCAGCACCCCGAGGCGCTGGCGGCCGGGGCCGAGCAGAGCCGCCCCTGGCTGTTCACGGTGGCCCGTCGGATCGCGATCGACCACTACCGGATGGCCGCCGCCCGCGCCAAGGAGGTGATCGGCGAGCCGCTGGAGGACCGTCCGCTCGCCGAGGACCCGTACGAGCAGGTGGTCGTCGCCCGGGACATCGCGCTGGCCCTGCGCCGGGTGCAGAAGCACCACCGCGAGGTGCTGGTCGAACTGCACCTGCGGGACCGCTCGGTGGTGGAGGCGGCGGCCCGGCTCGGGGTGCCCCCGGGGACGGTCAAGTCCCGCAACTTCTACGCGATCCGGGCGCTGCGCCCGGTCCTCGCGGCGGAGCACGGCTACGGCCCGGCCGACGGCCGCGGCCAGGCGGCCGCGCTCGACCGCCCGGGTGCCGCCGTCTCCCGCTGACCATTGACTGCTGACCGCCGACCGGCTCCCCGTGGCGGCCACCCGGCGCCCGGGTGGCCGCCACGGGGAGCCGGTCAGTGCCGGTACGGCGCGCGCGAGTTCAGCGACTCCTCCAGGCTGGTGGTGAACTCGCTCTGCACCCCGGCCAGTCGATCGTGGCAGCGGAAGCGGTCGAGCGCCGAGCGCAGCCGGTCCAGGGCCTCCAGTTCACGGCCCCGGCTCAGCAGGTAGGAGGCGTGCGACTGTTCGGCGATGGCCTGGAGGTAGAGCAGGCCCGCCTCCTCGCAGCCGGCCAGCAGCCGGTGCCAGGCCAGGTCGACGGTCTCGCCGCGCCCGTGCGGGGGCAGGGTGTGCGCCTCGGTCAGCATCGACCACAGGTGGATCGAGGTGACCGGGCGGGCGGGCAGCAGCTCCCTGGCCTCCCGGGCCTGCCGCAGCGCGCCCTGCCGGTCCCCGGCCAGCAGGCTCACCCAGCTGTGGTGGACCAGGGCGACGGCCAGCGGCCGGGGGTCGCCGGACTCCACGGCCAGTGCGGCCGAGCCGGACGCCAGCCGGGCGGCCTCGGTCGCGCTGCCCAGGATCGCGGTGATCAGCGCCTGGGTGGCGAGCGCGCGGGCGTACGCGGCGCGGCCCGCGGGCCCGGTCGCGGCCTCGCCGGCGGCCACCGCCCGGCGCGCGGCCTCGGCCGCCTCCTGACGGCGTTCCAGCCCGAGCAGCGCGTTCGCCCGGGCGCCGTGCAACTGGGCGGCGGCCAGCTCGTCGTCGCACCGCTCGGCCGCCCGGACGCCCGCGCGCAGGCAGCCCAGCCAGTCGGTGAACCGGCTGGAGCCGTAGTACAGCGGGCCGGCGGCCTGGGCCAGCCGCCAGACCCGGCCCGGGTCGTCGGCGGTGCCGGTGATCAGCGCGCGGATCGCGGGCTCCTCGGCCTGGAACCAGTCCAGTGCGGCGCGGATGCCGTCGGCCGGCGGCAGGGCCCGCGGCGGGTGGACGAGCGTGTCGAAACCGTCCTGGCCCGGCTCGATGAACTCGCCGCCCTGCCGCAGCGCCGCCTGGTAGTAGTCCAGCAGCCGTTCCCGGGCGAGGCGCCGGCGCGGCTCGGGCTGCTCGGCGAGCAGTCCGGCGCTGAACAGCCGGACCAGCTCGGCGCGGCCGTAGCGCCCGGGCGCCGCACCGGTGAGCAGGTGGTGGGCGGCGAGTTCGCCGAGCGACTGGCGGGCGGTGGCCGGGTCGGTGCCGAGCACGGCGGCACTGGTCAGGGTGTCCACCTCCCGGCCCGGGTGGGCGGCCAGCAGGGTGAGCAGCTCGGCGGCGCCGGGGGAGAGGCGGCGGTACGTCAGGAGGAGTTCGGTGGTGACGCCGGTCGCGCCGTCGGCGTCCAGGACGGGCAGCCTGGTCTGCTCGTCGGCGAGTTCGGCGACGAGTTCGGCGATCGTCCAGTCCGGGCGGGTGGCCAGCCGGGCCGCGGCGATTCGCAGGGCCAGCGGCAGGTGGTCGCAGAGCCCGGCCAGTTCGGCGGCGGCGGCCGGTTCGGCCCGCAGCCGGTCGGGGCTGATCGCGCGTTCCAGCAGCCGCAGGGAGTCGTCCTGGGGCAGCGGGGGCAGGCGCAGCAGGGCCGCGCCGTCGGCGGCCACCAGCCCCTCCAGCGAGCCGCGGCTGGTCACCACGGCGGCGCAGCCGGGCCCCTGCGGCAGCAGGTCGGCGACCTGGTCGGCATCGGCGGCGTCGTCCAGGACCACCAGCAGGCGCCGCCCCCTGGTCCGGTCGCGGTAGAGCGCGGCCCGGTCGTCCCGGTCCTCGGGGACGGCGCCCTCGGAGACCCCGAGGGCCCGCAGGAAGCCGCCGAGGGCGGCCTCCGGGTCGGCCGGCCCGGCCGGGTCGAGGCCCCGCAGGTCGGCGAACAGCTGCCCGTCCGGGAAGTGCGGGGCGCGGCGGTGCGCCCAGGCGGTGACCAGCGCGCTCTTGCCGGCCCCGGCCGGTCCGACCACCAGGGCCAGGCCGTCACCGGCGCGGTCCGGGCCGCACTCGCCGTCCAGCCAGTGGCCCTCGCTGTCCCGGCCGACGAAGTCGACCGGGCGGCGCGGGAGTTGACGGGGCACCCGGGGCGCGGCCGGAGGGGCCGCCGAGCGGGCCGGGGCCGGCTGCTCGGCCCGGCCCCCGGACAGCACCTCGGCCAGCGCCGCCTGGAGCGCCGGGCCGGGCCGGATCCCCAGCTCGCGGTCGAGCCGCACCCGGGCCTGGTGGTAGGCGGACAGCGCGTCCGCCGGCCGTCCGGCCTGGTGCAGGCAGCGCATCAGCAGCGCCACCAGCTCCTCGCGCAGCCCGTCGGTCCGCACGTGCTGCTCCAGGGCCGGCACCGCCGCCACCCCGCTGCCCTGGCGCAGCCGCAGCCCGGCCCAGCTGAGCACGGCGGCGGTGCGGGCCTGCTCCAGCTGGTCGACCACGGCCGCGCGCACGGCGGTGTCGGGCAGGTCGGCCAGGGCCTCGCCGCGCCACAGCCGCAACGCCTGCTCCAGCAGCGCGATCGCCTGCGCGTCCGCCGTGGCGCAGCCGAGTCCGGCCTGCTCGGCGGCCCGGTCGGTGAGCGCCTCGAAGCGCAGCGCGTCCACCTCCTCGGCCGGACCGGCCAGCAGGTAGCCGGACGAACGGGTGTGCAGCACGAACGGGGTGTCGGCGATCGCCTTGCGCAGCGCCGCCACGTGCCCCTGCAAGGCGGCCCGGGCGCTGGCCGGCGGCCGCTCGCCCCACAGCAGCTCGCAGAAGCCGTCCACCCCGACCACCCGGCCCAGCCGCAACGCGAGCAGCGCCAGGATCGCCCTGCGCTGCGCCCCCGGCAGCGAGGCGAAGCCGTCCGCCCCGGCCCGCAGCTCCACCGGGCCGAGGAGCCGAATCCGCACCAGTACCCCCACTTCACCCACGATGATCAGGGCGTCCCCCCGCCCCATTGACGTCCGGGGCGTGCCCCGGGGTGGAGCAGTGTAGTGCCCTGAAGTGTCCTGTTCGCGCCAGATCGCCCACTCGCCGGGCGCTGCCGGGTGGCGGCGACCGGCGGAACGGACGTCGAGCCCGGGCCCTGCGGATCCTGCCGTGTCCGGGTCCGACCCGACAAGATCCACCAGATCCGAGCAGGCCCCATCCGGTCGCGTGCACGCGACCGGACCAGGCCTATCCTCTGACGACGCCGGGAACACGCCGGAGGTTGTCGTCGGCGGCGGATCCGATCGGCGACAGGGGAGGAGAGGGCCGCATGCACATCGATCTGCTCGGGCCGGTCGCGGTACGACGGGACGACGGGACGACGGTCACACCCTCGGCCCCCAAACGCCGCGCGCTGCTGAGCACCCTCGCCATCCGGCTCAACCAGACCGTCGGCACCGACGAGCTGATCGAGCTGGTCTGGGACGGCGACGCGCCCCCCACCGCCCGCGCCGCGCTCCAGGGACACGTCGCGGCCCTGCGCCAACTGCTCGACTGCCCCGGGCTGACCCTGGGCACCCGCGGCGCCGGCTACCTGCTGGCCGGCGACCCCGACCGGGTGGACCTGCTGCACTTCCGCGGGCTCTGCGACCGGGCGGGCGTGCTGCGCCCCGCCCCGGCCGCGCCCGCCGCGAGCACCGAGCCCGAGCCGCACGATCCGGCCGTGCCCCTGCTGCGCGCCGCCCTGGACCTGTTCCGCGGCCCGGCCCTCGTCGACTGCGGGTCCGTCCTGCTGCGCGAGCGCACCCTGCCGCACGTCACCGACCTGCGGCTGCGCGCCCTGGACCGGCTCGCCGAGGGCCTGCTCGGGGCCGGCCGCGGCGGCGAGCTGGCCGCCGAGCTGGCCGAGGCGGCGGCCGCCCACCCGACCCGGCAGACGCTGGTCGCCCGGCTGGTCCGCTGCCTCGACCAGGCCGGCCGCCGGGACGAGGCGGCGGCCTGGTACGACCGGGCGGTGGCCCGGCTCTCCGGCCCGCCCGGCCCGGAGCTGCGCCACGCCGGTGAACGGTCGGCGGACGGCCCCGAGCGGGACGCGCCGCCCAGACCCGCCCGGCTTCCGCGGCGCGGTGCGCCGGACCGCAGGTTCACCGGCCGGTCGGCCGAATTCGCCCGGCTCGACGAGGCCCTGGCCGCCGCCGTCCGGTCCGGCCACCCGATCCTGGTCACCGGACCGGCCGGGGTCGGCAAGACCAGTCTGGTCCAGCACTGGGTGCAGCGGTCCACCGCGCACTTCCCCGACGGAGTCCTGCACGCCGAGCTGGGCGGCTTCGACCCGGCCGGTCCCCGCGAACCCGCCGACGTGCTGGCCGGGTTCCTGCTCGCCCTCGGCGAGCCGGCGGGCGCCCTGCCCGCCTCGCCCGAGGAGCGGGAGCAGCGCTACCGGGAACTGCTGGCCGGCCGCCGGCTGCTGATCGTGCTGGACGACGCGCGCTCGTACGAGCAACTCGCCCCGCTGCTGCCCGACCCGCCCCCGCCGGGGAACGGTTCGACCCGGGACGGGGACGGGGACGGGGACGGAGGCGGGGGCGCGGACGGGGGCGGGGACGCCGGCGTCCGCGGTACTCCCGTCGTCATCGTCACCAGCCGCTGCCGACTGCGCGACCTGCTGGTCCGCGACGGCGGCATCCCGCTTCCGCTGGGCGTCCTCGGCGCCGAGGACGCGGCCGAACTGCTCGCCCGCACCCTCGGCCCCGCCCGGGTCGCCGCCGAACCGCAGGCGGCTCGAGACCTCGCCGCGGCCTGCGACCACCTGCCGCTCGCCCTGCGGCTGGCCGCCGCCCGGCTGGCCGCCCGCCCCGGCTGGACCCTGGGCGACCTGGCCGCGGAACTCGCCGACGAGCAGACCGGCCTCGCCACCCTGGCCGGCACCGATCGCGGCCCGATCGGCGTCACCACCGCCCTGGACCACACCTACCGGACCCTGCCGCCCGCCCCCGCCCGGCTGTTCACCCTGCTCGGCCTGCACCCCGGCGCGGTGATCGACACCGCCACCGCCGCCGCGCTCGCCGACCTGCCGCCCGCCACCACCCGCACCCTGCTGGCCCGGCTGGACGCCGTCCACCTGCTGGAGGAGGCCACGCCCGGCCGCTACGCCCGGCGCGAGCTGGTCCGGCGCTACGCGGCCGGGCAGGCCGCCGAACTCACCTGCGACGACCGGTTCGTCGCCCTCGACCGGCTGATCGCCCACTACCTCGCGGTCACCGCGGCCTGGACCACCGGCGGCCGCACCACCGCCGCCTGGACGCCCGAGGGCGGCGGTGCGGCCCCGGCGGAGGCGGCCGCCTGGTTCCGCCGCGAGGAGAGCGCCCTGCGCGCGGTGGTGGTCTGCGCCGAGCAGTTCGGCCGGACCGCCGAATCCTGGCAACTCGCCCACCGGATAGGCCTGCTGTACGAGACCACCGGCCACGACCGGACGCACTGGCGCGCCGTCACCGAGGCCGGCCTGCGCGCCGCCCACGGCTGCGCGGACCAGGCGGCCGTCGCCCGGCTGGCCACCGACCTCGCCGTCCTGCACGTCGACCGCGGCGCCCATCGCACCGCCGTCCAGCAGCTGGAACGGGCCGTGGCCGCCGCCGACCGGGCCGGTGACCCACTGCTGCGCCACCAGTGCCGTGCCCGGGTGGCCGGTGCGCTGCTGCGGGCCGGGCGCTACGACCAGGCCCTGCCGCTGATGACCGACCTGGTGAGCGCCGCCCGGACCCCGGCCGTCGGCGGCCTGCTCGTCCGCGCGCTCACCGACCTCGCCGACGCGCTGGTCCTGGCGGGCTCCCCCGGCCCGGCCCTGGCCCACGCCGACGAGGCCGTCCGGGTCGCCACCACCCGCTCCGGCGTCGAGGCCGTCCTCGCCACCCAGAGCCGGGCCCGCGCCCTGCACGCGCTCGGCCGCCGCGACGCCGCCCTGTCCACGGCCCGACTCGCCATCGCCCTGGGCCGCACGGTCGGCGACTCCGGGCTGGAGTCCCGCACCCACGGCCTGCTGGCCGACCTGTTGTGCGAACTGGGCCGCACCACCGAGGGCGCCGTCGCCAGACGGCAGGCGGCCCGGGCCCTGGCGGCGGGGGAGCGCTGACGGTGCGCCGCCCCGCCGTCGCGGCAGCAGCCCTGCTCATCCCGCTTGTCCCACCCGTCCCGCCGGCTCCGCCCGGCCCGTCCGATCGGCACAACCACAGGCGGAACTATCGGCAGAACCAGCACGCACGGCCGTCCCACCAGCGCGTGGGACGCCGCGGCCCGCACCGGGGTGCCCGGCACCTGAGCTGGGCGCTCGATGCTGGGAAAGAACTGGGTACGAGGCATACTTCTGCCCGGGCACACTTCTGCCTGGGACGGTCGACCAGGCACAACGCCTGGCAGAAGTAACGGCGCTAGCAGGGGCGGGACATGACGGCTGTGAGCGACACGGGAGCGGGCACGGGGTCCGAGGGGGCCGGCGACTTCGGCCGCCTGCTGGCCGGGCACCGGGTGGCGGCGGGCCTGACCCAGGAAGAGCTCGCCGCGACGGCCGGCGTCAGCCTGCGCGCCGTCGGTGACATGGAGCGCGGCCGCACCCGCGGGCCGCAGCGGCGCACCGTCCGCGCCCTGGCCGAGACGCTGGGCCTGGACGCCCCGCAAACCGCCGCGCTGGACCGGGCCGCCCAGTGCGGCCGCCCCCGGGGGACCAGGCCGGTTCCGGCCGCCGCCCCCACCCGCGGGCCGGCCGCCCCCGCCCCCGTCCCCGCCCCCGCCGGACCGGTCGGGACCGGGGACGCCGCGCCCGCCGCCCCGCTCGTGCCGGGCGCGCTCGCGCTGCCCCGCGACATCGCCGACTTCACCGCCCGCGAGGACGCCCTCGCCCTGCTGTCCGAGCTGGCCGAGGACGACCGACCCGCCCACCCCCGGGTGGTGCTGATCAGCGGCCAGCCCGGCCTGGGCAAGACCGCCTTCGCCCTGCACGCCGCCCACACCCTGGCCCCCTTCTTCCCCGACGGGCAGCTCTCGCTCGACCTCGGCGGCATGGCCGCCACCCCGCTCTCCGCCCGCGACGCGCTCGGCCAGGTGCTGCGCGCCCTGGGCGTCGCCGACAACGCGGTGCCCGCCGGGACGGAGGAGCGGGCCGGCCTCTACCGGGCCCTGGTGCGCGAGCGCCGGCTCGTCCTGGTCCTGGACAACGCCGCCGACGAGAGCCAGGTGCGCCCGCTGCTGCCCGGCTCCGGGCCCGCCGTGACCCTGGTGACCAGCCGCAACGCCCTGCCGGGCCTGGAGTCGGTGCTCCGCCTGCGGCTGGACGCCCTGGCTCCGGGCGAGGCCGCCGACCTGCTGGCCCGGATCGCCGGCCGCGAGCGGATCGACGCGGCGCCCGACGCCACCGCCGAACTGGCCCGGCTCTGCGGCTACCTGCCGCTCGCGCTGCGCATCGCCGGGCAGCGGCTGGTGGCCCGCCCGCAGCAGCCGGTCAGTCATCTGGTGCGCCAACTGGCCGCCGAGGAAAACCGGTTGGATCTGCTGGAGACCGGGGACCTGGCCGTCCGCCCGGCCTTCGCGCTGTCCTACCGGCGGCTGCCGGCCGAATCCCAGCTGGTGCTGCGCCGTTCCGCACTGACCGCCGGGCACGACTTCACCGCCGCCGTCGCCGCCGCCTACGCGGGCCTGCCGGTCGGCCGGACCGAACTCGTCCTGGAGCAGCTGATCGACACCGGGCTGGTGCAACTCGCCACCCCGGAGCGCTACCGGCTGCACGACCTGGTCCGGCTCTACGCGGGCGAGCGGCTCGGCGCCGACGAGGGCCCCGAGGCGGTGGCGCAGGCCCGGGCCAGGGCCGGTGACTGGCTGCTGAACCGGGCCGCCGAGTACGGCCTGCGGTTCGACCCGGACCACGCGACGGCGGACCCCGACACCGATCCCGACGCCGACGCGGACCGCACCGGCCCCCCGGTGCCGCTCACCGAGGCGGCGCGCTGGCTGGAGGAGGAGCACCCGGAGTGGCTGGCCGCCCTCCACCAGGCCTTCGCCGCCGGCCGGCACCGGGAGGTGATCGACACCGCGGAGGCCATGCACTGGTTCTCCGACCGGCTGCTGAGCTGGGACATCTGGGCCGAGGTCTTCCAGCTGTCGGTCGACGCGGCCCGCGCCTGCGGTGACCAGCTGGCCGAGGCCGTCCACGTCAACTACCTGGCGTGGACGTACGTCACCTGCCTGCACCGCTACCAGCGCGGCATCGACCTGGCCAACGAGGGGCTGGAACTGGCCCGCCGGATCGGCGCCCGCGAGCAGGAGGGCTGGGCGCTGACCTACCTCGCGGCGGGCCTTCGGCACCTGCACCGGCACCGGGAGGCCATCGACGCCTACCACCGGGCCGCGGACACCTTCGCCGAGGTCAACAGCCGCTCCGGCTGGATCGGCCGGCTGGTCACGCTGCGCGGCGCGGCCAACTGCCTGCGCGACTCGGGCCGGGCCGAGGAGGCGGTGGAGTCCCGCCGGCGCGCGCTGGCCGGCGCGTTGGAGCTGGTGGAGCGCTGGTCCTCGCCGCTGATGCACCTGGCGGCGGCCATGACGGCACACGAACTCGGCCTGGACCGCGCCGCGCTGGGGCGCTGGCCGGCCGCCGAGAAGGCCTACCGGCAGGCCCTGACCCACTACGAGGAGATCGGCTGGCCGGACAGCATGACCAAGACCCTCACCGAGCTCGGCACCGCCCTGATCGAGCAGGGCCGCGCCGAGGAGGCCCGCGAACTCCTCACCGAGGCGCTCACCGACCTCAGCGCGGACGGCCCCCGGCAGGGGCGGCGCCGGACGGGGTGAGGCGGGAAGCCGGGAAAGCCCGAGGCCTGGGGCCCGGGGCCCGAAACGCGCACACCCGCACGGCGGATGGGCCGTGCGGGCGCGTGAGCGGCGGACTGTGCGGGTCGGTCAGATCCGGGTGTCCTCGACCACCGGCAGCGTGTGGTTCTCGGCGAAGGCGCTCGGGGCGAACGAGTTCCGCGGCGCGACGGCCGGCTTCTTGCCGCAGAAGGCCGGCTCCAGCGCGTTCATCAGGCCCTGCGTCACGGAGCCGTTGTTGGAGGCGTTGGCGAACACGACGACGGAGCGCTTGCCGTCCGGGGTGGCGAACGACTGGGTCTGGAAGCCCTGGACGATGCCGCCGTGGCCGTACACGTCACCGCAGGTCAGCGAGATGCGGCGCAGCCCGAGGCCGTAGCTGATCTTGGCGGTGGGGGTGGCCAGGGCGGCCGTCATCTGCTTCAGCGAGTCGTCCGAGACCAGCCCGCCGGAGCTGCCCGCCATCAGCGCGGTGAGGAAGTGGTCGAGGTCGGCGGCGTCGGAGATGACCGCGCCGGCCGTCCACACCCAGGAGCCGGTCTGCTCGGTGGAGTCCAGCAGCGGCTTGGTGCGGTCGTCGTTGGTGAGGTAGCCGGTGATGTGGGCGCCCTGGATCGTCTGGTCGGGCACCACGAAGGAGGTCTTGCTCAGGCCCAGCGGCTCGATGATCCGCTCGCGCAGGACGTCCTCGTAGGGGCGGCCGGTGAGGTGCTCGACCGCGAGGCCCATCAGGACGAAGTCGGTGTTGGAGTAGGAGTACCGGCTCCCGG
Source organism: Kitasatospora sp. NPDC094016 (assembly GCF_040304045.1). Lineage (NCBI taxonomy): Bacteria > Bacillati > Actinomycetota > Actinomycetes > Kitasatosporales > Streptomycetaceae > Kitasatospora > Kitasatospora sp. NPDC094016. Next base: position 113,148 of record NZ_JBEOUK010000013.1, on the reverse strand, counting down.
GCGTGTACTGCTGGCCGTGCTTGACGGACATCGCGACCAGGTCGCGCGGCGCGTACACGTTGGTGCGGATGCGCGCCTCGAAGGCGCTGGTGGTCTCCTCGCCGGCCTGCTCCAGCAGGTCGTTGGTGTGGTCGTAGATCCCGGCGCGGTGCTCCATGACCTGGCGGCCCGTCATGGTCCAGGTGTCCGGCAGGGTGCCGGCCGGCAGGTAGTCGCGCAGCGGTTTGTCGAGGTCGATCAGGCCCTGCTCCGCCAGCTGCATCACGAGAACGGCGTTGAACATCTTGCTGTTGCTGCCGACCCGGAACCTCCACGAGGAGTTCATCGGGGTGCCGTCCAGATCGGCCTTGCCGACGGCCAGCGACCGGGTGGACTCGGCGTCGCCGTGGTCGCGGATCACCGCGAAGGCGCCCGGGGCGCCCGCGTCGGTGGTGGCCTGGAGGGCGGCGCGCACCGCGGCCGTGTCCGGGGTGGGCGCGCTGGTGGTGCCCTGGTCGGCGGCCACGGCCTGCGCGGCTCCGGTCGCCAGCAGGACGACACCCGCGGCCGCCACCGCGAGCGGACGCAGAAGGCTGATCTTCGCCATGATCCTCTGTTCTCTCACTCGGCTGACGCGGCGTCCGGCCACGTCCTCGAAGATCCACTATCACCGGAGGGGCCCGCGGCTGGCAAAGTGAACCCGATCGGGTGCACCATCCGTTTCCCGGCCCGGGGTCAAGGTTTTACCTGCCGTCGTCTACCCGCGTCGACCGATCCACCCGATGCTGTTCGGGCGCCTCGCGCGTGCTCCCGCACCTTCGCCCAGGCCTTCCCCCTCATCGATCGTGGAGTTCCGCATGCCCCTGGCCACCTCCGCGCGCCGGGCCGGCGCGCTGCTGCTCGCCGCCGCCGGTCTGATACCGCTGTCCGGCACCGCCCAGGCCGCCACCGCCGCCACCGCCGCCACGTACACGCCGATCGTGTTCCCGGACCAGGACCACGGCGTCGTCTACGACCTCATCAACTCGGCCACCCGCTCGGTCGACGTGACCATGTACGAGCTGCGGGACACCACCGCAGTCAACGCCCTGATCGGCCGCCAGCGGGCCGGCCTCACCGTCCGGGTGATCCTCGACGGCCGGCACACCTCGGTCAACGGCGCCGCCTACTCGGCCCTGCGGGCCGCCGGCGTCGGGGTGACGTACTCCTCCTCCGCGTTCGTCTACACCCACCAGAAGACCGTCACCGTGGACGGCGCCAAGTCCCTGATCCTGACCGGGAACCTGGACTCCACCTACTACTCCAGCAGCCGCGACTACGGCGTCGTCGACACCGACGCCAACGACGTCGCCGCGATCGAGCAGGTCTTCGCCGCCGACTACGCGCAGACCTCGATCACCCCCTCCGACGGCGACAACCTGGTCTGGTCGCCCACCGACTCGCAGGCCCGCCTGCTGGGCCTGATCAACGGCGCGCAGCACACGCTGGACCTGGAGCAGCTGGAGTTCGGCGACCAGGCCCTGGTCGACGCGGTCGCCGCGGCCGCCGCCCGGGGCGTCACCGTGCGGGTGGTGGGCATGAACCCCTCGTCCTACAGCAGCTACTTCGACCAGGTGGTCGCGGCCGGCGCCCAGGTGGTCACCTACTCCTCGACCACGGGCCTGTACATCCACGCCAAGGCGATCGTCGCCGACTACGGCACGCCCTCGGCCAAGGTGTTCGCCGGTTCGGAGAACTTCTCCGACAACTCGCTGAACAACAACCGCGAGCTGGGCCTGATCACCACCGACCCCGGCGTGCTGACCACCGTCGAGGCCACCGCCGCCCGCGACTTCGCCAACGGCACGCCGTACTAGACGCCGTACCGGACCGGTTCGTCGCGCAGCCCTGATCGAGCGTCCGCGCCCGGGCCGCTCCCTACCCGAGGAATTGTCATGACTTCGTCCACCAAGCGCGGCCCCCGCCGCACCGCCACCGCCCTCGGCTCGGTGGCCGCGCTGGTCGCGGCCTCCGCCGGCCTCTGGGCCGCCACCGCCTCCACCGCGCAGGCCGCCGCGCTGCCCGCGCCCGACCACATCGTCGTGGTGGTGATGGAGAACCACGCCTACAACCAGGTCGTCGGCAGCAGCAGCGCCCCCTACCTCAACTCCCTGGCCACCGGCGGCGCCAACCTCACCCAGTCGTTCGGCATCACCCACCCCAGCCAGCCGAACTACTACGCCCTGTTCTCCGGCTCCACCCAGGGCGTCACCGACGACAGCTGCGTCTCCGTCGGCGCCCTCCAGGGCCCCAACCTGGCCTCCGAGGTCACCGCCGCCGGAAAGACCTGGGCCAGTTACAACGAGACCCTGCCCGCCCAGGGCAGCACCACGTGCAGCAGCGGCAAGTACGCGCAGAAGCACAACCCCTGGTTCGGCTTCGGCAACGTCCCGCTGAACTCGGCCAGGACCTTCGCCCAGTTCCCGACCGACTACACCACCCTGCCGAACGTCTCCTTCGTCGTGCCGAACCTCTGCAGCGACATGCACGACTGCTCGGTCGGCACCGGCGACACCTGGATCAAGAACAACCTCGGCGCCTACGCCACCTGGGCCAAGAGCCACAACAGCCTGCTCGTGGTCACCTTCGACGAGGACAACCGGCTCGCGGGCAACCGCATCCCGACCGTCTTCTACGGCGCCCACGTCACCCCCGGCAGCACCTCCGCCGCGACCTACAACCACTACAACGTGCTGCGCACCCTGGAGGACCTCGCCGGCGCCACCACCCACGCGGGCAACGCGGCCAACGCCGCTGACATCACCGGCATCTGGAACTGAGGCCAGTCGCTCGGACGATCCACCGGGAGCCTTCCCCGGACCACCGGCCGCCCCGCGCCCGCCGCGCGGGGCGGCCGTCGCGTCGAAGGTCGACGGCGGCACGGGGGCGGTGGTCGGGTTCGGCGACGACGGGTTCGCCGTCACCGGGAGCCGGGTGCTGTTCCGCTTGCTGGACCTGGTCGAGTTCCTGCCGCACGAGCCCGCCGACGAGCAGCTGCCCGCGCTCCGGGCCGAGTTGGCCGCGCACGGTGGACCTTGGCGGAGGATTTGCGCGGTTCGCCCCGTACCGGACACGAACCAGTGACAGACTGAGGCGGACATGACCAGTCCTGGATCAGGGGTGGCCGTCCGTCAGCGGCGGCTGCAGGGCACCGACATCGAGGAGTACGTTTCTTGACCACTCACCTCAGGCACGGCACCGGCGCGCGGAAGGTACTGGCGCTGCTGGCGGCACTGTGCGGGATCGTCGGCCTCACCGCGCTCGGTGCGACCCCTGCGGCGGCGGCCGATTCGCGTCACGCGATCTACGCCATCGCGCACCGGGTCGACACCCTGGACGGGGTGGACGCCGCACTCGGCCACGGCGCCAACGCCATCGAGATCGACGTCTGCGCCTGGTGGAACCCGAACGAATGGCGTGCCTACCACGACTGCTCCTCGGCCGGTGAGAACCGCCTGGGCCCCAGCTTCGACAGCATGATCGACCGCATCCTCTCCAACGCCAACGCCGGACGCCGGCTGTCGCTGGTCTGGCTGGACATCAAGGACCCGAACTACTGCGGGGAGCAGCCCAACCGCACGTGCAGCGTCGCCGGACTGCGCGACAAGGCGCAGCGGCTGACGGCCGCCGGGATCCAGGTGCTCTACGGCTTCTTCGAGTACCACGGCGGCAACACCCCGGACGTCGGCGGCAGGGGCTGGCAGAGCCTGGAAGGCAGGCTCGGCCCGCTGGAGGGCATCACGTCCACCGGCACCCGTGACCAGGTCCAGGGCGCCTTCAACCGGTCCGGCTCCGGATTCCCGGCCGGTCACCGGGCGATGGACTACGGCGACTCCGACATCACCAAGGGCTTCGGCAACTGCACGGAGGCCACCTACAACACGTGCGCGGAGCTGAAGAAGGGGGCGGGGGACCGCGCCGCCGGGCGGCTCGCGGCCACGCTGTCCTGGACGACCACCTACAACGACCCGTGGTACGTCGACAAGCTGCTCGGCGATGCGGGTGTGGACGGCATCATCGCGGGCTACGGCGCCTTCACCGGCGTGCGTGAGTACGACAACAGCTGGCAGTGCGCCAACGCCGTCAACCTCGTCCGCGACTGGGTGAACCGCCACAGCGGCACCCACCGCATGGCCAACAGCGGCGACCGCCTGTTCCGCTAGGCCTCTCCGCTGGCCTTGTCCGCCTGAAGGACATCCGCCGTCCCGCCCGCCGGCCGCCTGTGCGGCCGGCGGGCGGGACGGCGCGACGGCTAGCGGGTGACGGTCCACTGCTGCTCGGCGGAGCCGTCGCAGGTCCACACCCCGAGCTCCTTGTTGTCCTCGTGGTAGGTCAGGCAGTCCTGGTCGCTGATCCGGATCACGTACCGGTCGCCCGAGACGTTCTTCACCTCCCACTTCTGCTCCGAAGAGCCCTTCCACCCCTTGGTGTCGGCGAAGTAGGTGCCGGTGTTCTCGGTGAGGTCCCGCCCGAGCGCGTTGGTGATCCGGTAGCGGCCGCCGCCCGCGTCGCGGAACGTCCAGGTGCCGCCCGCGTCGCCCGGCTTCCCGGCGATCACCGAGGCGCCCTCGCCGGAGCCGGTGGCGACGGCGCCGAGGTTGTCGACGGTCCGCAGGTGCACGGGTGTGTTGAGCGCGGGCCGGCCGGATCCGGTGGGGGTGCCGGTGCCGGGCTTGGTGCCGGGCTCGGCCGGATCGCCGGGCTTGCCGGTGTGGGGAGGCTTGGCCGGCGTGGCGGGCACCCCGGGGTCGTACGGCGTGCCGGGGTCCCGCGGCATCCCGGGGACGATCTGGGTGGCCGGCTGCCCGCCCGGCGCGGGAGTGCCCGGGTCCCTGGGTACGCCGGGGAACGCCATCGGGGAGAAGTTCACGACGCCGTCGGTGTGGTTGTAGCGCTGGCCGGCGCTGCCCGTGCCCCTCGGGTACGTCCAGGTGTGCTCGCGGGTGGTCCGGGTGAAGAGGCCGTAGAACCCCCAGTTGCCCCAGCCGCCGTCGAAGCCGTTGGCGAAACTGCCGCCGCCGGCGAAGACCCAGATCCGGTAGGTCTGGTCCTCGCGCGAGGTCTTGTCGTGGTAGTCGACGTCGTAGGTGAAGGCGACGTTCTGGAGGTTCTGCTCGTAGTTGTGGACGTACCAGGGGTCTCCGAAGGCGTTGTCGCCCTTGATGTTGAAGACCATGACGTTGTAGCTGCCGCCGGTCATCCTGATCAGCATGTCGAGCGTGCCCTGGACGTACTCGCCGCGGGCCTGGTTCTTGATCTCCGAGGTGCGCTTCGCCGCCTCGATGCACCACACCAGGCTGGTCGAGCCGGGAGTCACCGTGTTGGCGGCGTTGCAGTTCTCCTGGGCCGGGTCGTACGAGCCGTCGGCCATCGCGGGCCCCGCCAGAGCCAGGACGGCCACGGCACTCATCCCTGCGGCCAGGGCCGACAGCTTCTTCGTCGAACGCACGTGCTCTCCTTGCGAGTTCTGTGATGGGCGGGACAAAATATGGCATTCCGGTCAGTCGATCAGTGCCACTTTGTCTCGATCCATACGCGTCCCTTGCGTAGGCCTGACGTCCGCGGTGCGCCGGCCCGAACCCGTGCGGGCGATTCCTCAAGCCCCTTGTGAAGGACGGGTGATCGGGCCGCCCGGGTTCAATGGTCCACGTCCGCCGGTCACGCTGCCCGGCCCTGGGGGCTCACGGCCCTTAGGCGGGGAGGCCCTTGACGGTGGAGGCCGGGGCCGGGGTGGCGGGCCGGGATCCTGACGCCGGGTCAGAGGCCGAAGGCGGTGAGGCCGGGGTGGTCGTCGGGGCGGCGGCCGAGCGGCCAGTGGAAGAGGCGTTCGGCGGCGGTGATCGGCAGGTCGTTGATGGCGGCGTGGCGGTGGGCCATCAGGCCGTCGCGGTCGAACTCCCAGTTCTCGTTGCCGTAGGAGCGGTACCACTGGCCGGAGTCGTCGTGCCATTCGTAGGCGAAGCGGACGGCGATGCGGTCGCCGTCGTGCGCCCACAGCTCCTTGACGAGGCGGTAGTCGAGTTCGCGGTGCCACTTGCGGGTGAGGAAGTCGGCGATCTGCTCGCGGCCGGTGAGGAACTCGGTGCGGTTGCGCCACCGGCTGTCGGGCGTGTAGGCGAGGGCGACGCGCTGGGGGTCGCGGGTGTTCCAGGCGTCCTCGGCGGCGCGGACCTTCCGTCGGGCGGTCTCCGGGGTGAACGGGGGCAGGGGAGGGCGCTGTTCGGTCACGGGGTCTCCTCGGGTACGGCGGAGCCGACGGCGAGAACGGTCGTTCTCATCGTAACGGCTACCCTAGGAGAACCATCGTTCTCACGCAAAGGGCACGTCAGATGGACCAGCACGACCCGCGGGGCCTGATCCTCGACGCGGCCGAGGAACTGTTCTACGGGCAGGGCATCCAGGCGGTCGGCATGGACGCCGTCCGGGCGGCCTCCGGCCTGACGATGCGCCGGCTCTACCAGCAGTTCCCGTCCAAGGACGACCTGGTCGAGGCGTACCTGCGGCGCCGGGACGGGCGCTGGCGGGCGAACCTCGCCGCCTACGTGGCCGGCGCCGCCACGCCGCCGCGCGACCAACTGCTCGCCGTCTTCGACTGGCTCGGCCGCTGGTTCGCCGAACCCGACTTCCGGGGCTGTGCGTTCGTCAACTCCTTCGGCGAGCTGGGCGCCGTCTCGCCGGCGGTCGCGGCGACCGCCCGGCAGCACAAGGAGGAGTTCAACGCCTACCTCGCCTGCCTGGCCGAGGCCGCCGGCGCCCCGCCCGCCACCGCCGCCCAGCTGGCGCTGCTCGCCGAGGGCGCGATGACCACCGCTGCCGTGCACGGCGACCCGAGCGCCGCCGCCGACGCCAAGGCGGCCGCCCGCGTGCTGCTGGACGCCGCCCTGTCCCGCCGCACCTGACGGACCGTGGGGCCGTCAGGTGCGGTGGGGCCGTCAGCCCGGGATGGGGGCCGTGCGCCGCTCGAAGACCTCGGGGCGGGCCGCCTCCAGGGCGGTGGCGACGGCGCCCAGCAGGACGGCGTCCTGGCCCAGCCGGCTCGGCTCCAGCCGGGGCCGCAGCGGGGAGCGCTCGTACAGGGCCTGCTCCAGCGGGCGCAACAGCAGGTCGCCGCTGCGCCCGATGCCACCGCCGAGGACGACCACGTCCGGGTCGAGCAGCGCGGCGACGACGGCGAGGACGTGGCCCAGGCGGTCCACCTCCTGCCGGACGGCCTCGACCGCGGCGGGCTCGCCGAGCCGGGCCCGGGTGAACACCTTCTCGGCGCTGAGCGGCCGTCGCATCCCGAGGCCGAGGGCGGTGCGCACCACGGCGTCGGCGGAGACGGTCTCCTCCACGGTGGTGCCGTTGCTGGTGGTGCCGGGGCCGGTGCCGGAGACGCAGTCCGGCAGGCGCAGCAGTCCGAGTTCGCCGACCGCGCCGTGCGCCCCCGTCAGCAGTTCGCCGTCCTTGACCACACCCAGGCCGAGCCCGGTGCCGACCAGCAGGTAGACGAAGAGCCGGCTGCCCGCGCCCGCGCCGTAGGTGTACTCGCCGACGGCGGCGAGGTTGGCATCGTTGGCGACGGTGACGGTGGTGCCCAGGCCGTCGGCTATTCGGTCGAACAGGCCGGGGCGGCCCCAGCCGGGCAGGCTGGCGGCGAGTCTGACGCTGCGTCTGCGCTCGTCCCAGACCCCGGGCGTGCCGGCCACGGTATGGGCGACGGCGGTGCCGGGCAGGCCCGCCTCGGCGAGGGCCTCGCGGGCGGCCGCGACGACGGCGTCGGCGACGGCGTTGGCCGAGCGGCCGCGGTTGGGCAGGTCGCGGCGGGCGACGACGCATCCGGACAGGTCGGCGACGGCGACCCGCAGCCGGGCCCGGCCGATGTCGAGCCCGAGGACGTGCCCGGCCCCCGGGTCGGTCTCGTACAGGACGGCGGTGCGGCCGCGCTCGGGGGCGAACCTGCCGGCCTCACGGGCGAGTCCGGCGAGTTCGAGGGTGGCCAGCGCGGTGGAGACGGTCGGCTTGGACAGCCCGGTGTCGCGGGCGAGTTGGGCCCGGGAGAGCGGGCCGTGGCAGCGCAGCCGCTCCAGCAGGAGCCACTCGTTGTTGCTCCGGAGCCGCTGCCGGTTCCACGGCTTTTGTCCAGGCCCTGACAGTGGAGCGAGGGCGACGGGCTGCGGCGCCCCGTCCGTGGCCGTAGTCCGTCCTGCTGTGCTCATTCGGTCGATCGTAGGGCACCCGTCAGCCGACGAACGAGGACGGACGGTGAGAGGGCGGACGGTGGGCGGATGGACGGTGGGCGGATGGGCGCGGTGGAAGCGCGGACCGCCGGTGGCGGCGGGGAGTCCCGGCTCCCTGCTGCCACCGGCGGTCGGATCGCCCGGCGCGGCCGCGCCGGGCCGGGGTCCGGCCCCACGCGCCGGACCCCGGGCTCGACGGGTGCGGGTGGGTCAGTCGATGGTGTAGCCGGAGCCGAAGGCGGTGACGCCGAGCGGGCCGTCCAGGTTGTAGTTGTCGGTGGCGGCGATCCGGCGCAGGCATTCGACCCGGTCGACGGACTTCCTCCATTCCGCGGCGGTGGAGGAGTTGGCCGGGTTGGTGAGGTCGTCGACGCGGACGTCGAAGAAGGTGTTCAGCCAGGTGCTCTCGCCGGCGCCGGACGGCGGGCCGACCTTGGCGTTGGTGCGGCTGATGAGGGCGGGCAGGGCGTCGTACTCGCTGCCGTTGCCGTGCTGGATGGAGGCGTCGTACAGCTCGGCGCGGGCGAGGGCGGTGGTGAGGCCGAGCTGGTCGGCCTGGTTCATGGCGGGGGTGAAGTAGCGCTGGTCGACCTGGTCGTCCTGGACCTGCCGGAAGGCGGCGTCCTGGGCGGCCTGCTTCCAGGCGGCGACGTAGTCGCTCTCGGGCAGGCCGCTGGTGTCGCCGCTGTCGGCGGCGGCCAGGCGCTCCAGCTCGGGGATGAAGCGGGCGAGCGGGTTGTCGGGGGAGACGGCGGTGTAGGCGCGGACGACCTTGAGCGCGTCGCCGTCGTTGGTGGTGAAGCCGGCGCGGCCGGCGGTGACGCCGCGGCCGTCGTTGATGTTCTCGGCGTAGCCGTACTGGAGTTCGGTGGTGCTGTTCTCGAAGATGCTGATCAGCTGGTCGGCCCGGCGGTGCTGATCGGGGGTCAGGCCGCCTGCGGACGCCCCCTGCACGGCTGCGACGGCCGCGGCGGTCGCCCGGGCGGGGGTGGTGGAGGCCGAGGCGGAGGTGGCGGCCCAGGCCGCACCGGCGACCAGGGCGGCCGCCGCCGTGGCGGCGGCGAGGCGTCGGGTTCGGGAAACTCGCATGGGTGTGCTCCGATCTCCGGGGCGGTGCCGCCGGAGGCAGTGGGGGAAGGGAGGGAGCGAGCTCGCGGCAGCAGAGTACGGGCCGCGGCCGACGGCGGTCTATAAGGTAAGGAAAGTTTCCTAATAAAATTGCCCGGGTCTCGGAGGCGGCGCTCGGTCGTCGCCGAACGGGCCACCCCGGTGATACCGTCCGAGCGTCTGGCGACCGACTGCCCGGCCACCGCCGGGCCCGGCCCGCGAGCTCCCCGCACCACCGAACCGGGCGCCCCGCGCGCACGCGCACACCGCGTGCCCGCCGCGTGCGCACCGCCCGCGCCGTACGCGCGCGTACCGCACACGCCCCCGCGCCCGGCTGCTCCCACCGAAACCCCGACCAGCACGGAGCACCGACCCATGAGCCTCCCGAGCACCACCCCACCCACCGTCACCCCGATACGGCCGCCGCGCCTGGTGGCCACCGACCTCGACGGGACGATCGTGCGCGGCGACCGCACCGTCTCGGCCCGCACCGTCGCCGCCCTCGCCCGGGTCGAACGGGCCGGCGGGCTCGTCGTCCTGGTCACCGGCCGCCCGCCGCGCCTGATGGGCGAGATCGCGGCCGCCTTCGGCCACCGGGGCGTGGCGATCTGCTCCAACGGCGCCTTCGGCTACGACATGCGCACCCGTGCGGTGATCGCCGAGAACCCGATCCCGGTCGACGTGCTCGGCGAGAGCGCCCGGCGGCTGCGCGAGGCCGTGCCGGGCATCGGGCTGGCCGTCGAGTACGCCCAGGAGCTGGCCGGCGACGCGCACTACGAGGCGGGTGCCTGGGACGCCGACACCACCGTGCAACGCCTCGACGACGCACGGTTGTTCGGCCGCCCGGCGCCCAAACTGATCGGCCGTCACCCGGGGCTTTCCGCGGACGAGTTGCTGGCGCTGGCCCGCCCGGTGCTCGGCGAGCTGGTGACGGTCTACCACGCGAACGGCGAGCGGCTGGTCGAGGCCGTCGCGAAGGGCGTCAGCAAGGCCGCCGCGCTCGGCGACCTGGCGCGGCGGCGCGGGATCACCCGCGAGCAGGCGGTCGCGTTCGGCGACATGCCCAACGACCTGCCGATGATGGCCTGGGCGGGCACCTCGTACGGCGTCGCCAACGCCCACCCGGAGGTGCTGGCCGCGGTGGACCACGTCATCGGCAGCAATGACGAGGACGGGGTGGCCACTGTCCTGGAGGGCCTGTTCCCCGAGGGGTGAGCCGCGCGCGGAACGGGCGTTCCCGGCAGGCCCGTTCCCGGCAGGCCCGTTCCCGGAACGGACGCTCCCGGATCCGTCGCCTGCCCGCCCGTGCCGTCAGGGCGCGCTGGTGTGGGTCAGGGTCTCCCAGCCGATGAAGTGGTCGGCCCCGAACGGGCTGTGCGCCGCCACGTACTGCTCGGTCTGCGGCATCGCCACGCCCTCGCGCAGGTGGTACTCGTTGTACGCGAGCTGGACGGCCGGGCCGAGGCCGGTCTTCGCCGAGCCGTCGCAGAGCCAGCCGGGCACCTTCGCGCCGTTGTCGTACGCGGTGTGGAACTCCAGGGCCTTGACCAGCCGTTCGCGCCCCTCGCCCCACAGGTCGAGGCCCTGGAGCCGGGCGGTCTCGGCGGTCTGGGCGGCGGCCTCCAGGCCCCAGCCGGTGTGCCCGAAGTCGCGGCAGGTCTCCTGCGACAGCCCGTCCACGAAGGTCGACTGGCCGGACCAGTACTTCACCAGCGCGGCCTTGCCCTGGATCCCGGCCTTGGGTGGCGGGACGGGCAGGGCGCCGTCGGAGGACAGGTAGACGTACGCGGGCAGGCGCTTGCGCCACATACCGGCGGCCTGGTCGAACAGGCCGCGGTCGTCGAGGAAGACCGCGATGCCCATCAGGGCGTCGGTCTCGATCAGCTCCCAGTTGCCGTTCTTGCGCGGGCTGCCGGGCGACAGCAGCGGCACGTAGACGGTGCGCAGCATGGTGGCGAAGCGGTCGATCGAGGCGGTCGGCCAGCCCGCCCCGGAGTGCCGGACCAACTCGGCGGCCCGGGACCAGTTGTTGCCCGACCAGCCGGTCTGCAGCGGGGCGTTGCTGTTGGTGTGCTCCTGGATCACGGCCGACCAGGCGTCCATGATCTCGATCGCCTTGTCGGCGTACCGCTGGTCGCGGGTGAGCACCCACTGGAGGGCATGGGTGTAGGCGGCCATCGCGTCGTCGCGCTCGTCCGAACAGCCGTTGTCGGGGTGGGAGCGGGACCCGCACTCGACGGTGGCGCGCGGCCGGGGCCGCCAGTCCAGTGAGGCGTACCTGCTCGACCGCAGGTCGGCGAAGGCGGACGTCCAGGGTTCGGCCCCGTCCGCCAGTTTGCCTTTGAGGAAGGCGAGTTGCTGGTCGCCGACCAGCACGCCGGGGTGCTGGAAGGCGGCCCGGGGGCCGTGCGCGGCGGGTGCGGCGGCCCCGGCCGGTGCGGAGGTGAGCGGGAGCAGGGCGGCGAGTGCCGCCGCGGCGATCAGTGTCCTGGTGCGGCTGCGGCCCATGGGGAGCTGGTCCTCTCGCGGGGAGGTGGTCGAGCGCCGATCTCAGGTTAGGAAAGTTGCCTAACACGGGAAGTGAACCACCAACCCCCGCGCGCGCCAAGAGGACCGGCTCCGTTCACCGCCGCACCCGTGGGCGTGCGTTCCGCATTTATCGCCTGTTGATCGTCGGGGCGTAACGTCGGACCCATGAACGAGATGACGGCCGAGTGGCCGGGGGCGGCGCCCGAGGGGCGGATGACGGAGCAGGACACCGAGCGGTTCAGGGAGTTGCTGGCGCGGTTGGAGAACTCGCTGGCGGCGGATCGGACGGCTGACCGGGCGAGGCGCCGGGCGGCGGCCGGGTCCGATGCCTGACGGGCCGGAGCGGCACCCGGTGGTGGTGCTGCCGCTCTGGCGGCGCGGTGAGGCGTACGGGCCGGCGGACCGGCCCGGGGTGCCGCGGGGGCACTCCGGGCCGGTGGCGGTCGATCGGGTGGCGGTGTCGCGGATGCCGCCGCTGCCACCGGCGGCGCGGTGGAATCCGGACGGCTGACGGCAGGGCGTGTCAGCAGCTGCAGTCGCAGCAGTCGCAGCCATCACAGCAGTCGCAACCGTCGCACTCGCAGCAGTTGCAGGGGTCGCAGCAGTCGCCGCAGTCGCAGCCGTGTCGCTGGCACCAGCCCTCCCGGCGCTCCCGGCTGAACGGGTCGTCGTGCTCGCAGCAGAGCAACTGGCAGGTGCAGGCCATCAGCGCCCACACCGCGCAGCCGGCCAGCAGGTTGCGCGGGCGCGGCGGCTTGGCGCCGATCGGGGTGAAGCCGGGGCCCTGGGGCACCCACGGCGGGAGCGGGGCCTGGTCGGGATCCTGACCGGGGGTCTGTCCGGGCGGCGCCTGGCGCGGCGGCGCGTCGTGCGGGTGCTCCCCGGCGGCGGCGTGCGGGTGCCCGCCGGTCGCCGCGTGCGCGGACCCGTCGGCGACGGGTCCGGCGTTCCGGGTCCGGCAGGTGGCTGCGTGGGCGGCCGGGCCGAAGACCCGCTCGACGGCCCGCTCGGTCTCGTGCGCGAGCAGCAGGTGCACCAGGGCCCGGTCGGTCAGTTCGACCTCGCGCAGCGCGAGCCGGATGCCGTGGACGGCGTCGCGGCACAGGCGTTCGGCTTCGGCACGGTCGGTGCCGGTGGCGGTCAGCGGGTTCCAGGCGCCGCCGGCGGCGTCGGCGGCCTGGTCCTCGGCGGCGTCGAGGAGGTGGGCGAGCCGGCCGAAGAGCCGGCCGGCCTCGGCGAGCGGGGCGGAGTTGCCGGGGCGCCCGGCGAGGACGGCGGTGTGCGCGAACGCGGCCGAGGTGGCGGTCTCGGTGGGCTCGGTGACCAGCAGAACGGAGCCGCCGGGCGGCAGCGACCGCTCCAACTCGCCCTGCCGGGAGGCGGCTTCGAGTAGCACGCCGGTGTCGAAGCCGACCGCCGAGGCGCTGCCGGCACTCTGCCGGTCCCACCGCCGGGTGACCGCGCGGGCCCCGACGGCGACCGGGCGGCGGCCGAACAGGCCGTCACGGTCCTCGACGTGGTCGCGGATCTTGACCGAGGCGAGGGCGAGCGAGACGGCGGCGGCGAGCCGGGCGCCCTCGCCCCGGGCGACGGAGGCGGTGCGCATGCCGCGCAGCGGGCAGGGGCCGGCGGTGCGCCGCCAGGAGGCGTCCTCGCGGGCGGCCTGGGCTTCGACCAGGACCGAGATGATCAGGCCGTCGTAGTTGGTGGCGGTGCGGGCGAGTTGGCCGTGGTCGTCGCGCAGCGCGAGGCAGAGCCCGCACAGGTGCGCCAGCCACGATGCCTGAAGCCGTTCGGACAGCCGGTGCTTGCACGGTCTGATGATGCCGAACATGATTCCCCCTTGCCGGTGGGCCGCTGACCAGCCCCGATCCGCCGAACATCATATGATCACCGCCCCCGTCGGGCCGAGGGGCCGGAGGAACCGGAGGGACGGAGGAACCGGAGGAGCCGGAGGAAAGGGAGAGGGCGCGAGGAGCGCAGGGGCGCGCCCCCGAACGCGGCACGCCGTCCCGGCCGAGTCCACGCCTCCCGTCCTTCTCCACGCCCCGGCCGCAGCGCCCCGCGCCCCTGGGAGTGATCTCATATCCGGGATAGCATCGCGAATATGGGAATCGAGACGGCCGCCGACGAGCGGCTCGCCAACCGGCTCGCCGAATTGAGGCTGGAACGGGGCTGGACGCTGGAGGAACTGGCCCGGCTGGCCGACGTCAGCCGCTCCACGCTGTCGCGCGTCGAACGGGCCGAGGTCAGCCCGACCGCCGCGCTGCTCGGGCGGCTCTGCGCCGTCTACGGGCGGACCATGTCCCGGCTGCTCGCCGAGGTCGAGTCGGCGCCGGCCCGGCTGGTGCGGGCCGCGGACCAGCGGATCTGGCGGGACGAGACCACCGGCTTCGTCCGCCGTTCCGTCTCCCCGCCGCACGGCTCGCTGCGCGCCGAGATCGTCGAGGGCCGGCTGCCCGCCGGTGCCGACATCGCCTACGACCGCCCCTGCGTGGCGGACCTGGAACACCACCTTTGGGTGTTCCAGGGGGTGTTGGAGCTCACCGTCGACGGCGAGCGGCACCTGCTCGGCCCCGGCGACTGCCTGCGCTACGTCTCCGGGACCAGCCGCTTCCGCGCGCCCGGCCCGGACGACGCCCGGTACGCCCTGGTGGTGGTGGAACCGTGAGGCGCCCGAAGGCCCGGATAGCCGCCGGGCCCCGCGAGCGCTTCGACGCCGCCGGGCGCCGCGTCCTGCTGGTCTGCGTCGCCGGCGGCTTCACCACGCTGCTCGACCAGTCCGTCCTCAACACCTCCATCCCGGCCCTGCGCGAGAGCCTGCACGCCCAGCCCGCCCACCTCCAGTGGATCGTCGCCGGCTACTCGCTCGCCTTCGGCCTGGCGCTGATCCCCGGCGGGCGGCTGGGCGACGTCAGGGGCCGCAAGTGGTTCTTCGTCACCGGCCTCGCCCTGTTCACCCTGGTCAGCCTGGTCTCGGCGACCGCCACCGCGCCTGAGGTGCTGATCGCCGCCCGGCTGCTCCAGGGCGTGGGCGCCGGGCTCGTCAACTCGCAGATGATCGGCACCCTCCAGGACGTGTTCGACGGCCAACTGCGGGCCCGCGCCCTCGGCATGTACGCCGTCACGGGCGGGCTGGCCTTCGCGCTCGGCCCGCCGATCGGCGGCGCGGTCCTGGCGGCGGCCGGCCCCGAGCACGGCTGGCGGCTGACCTTCCTGCTCAACGTGCCGTTCGGCCTGGCCACCGTCGCGCTGGCGGTGCGTCACCTGCCCAGGCCGCGCCCGAGCGCCCGGCACGCCGACCTCGACCTGGTCGGCCTGCTGCTGGTCGCCGCGCTCACCCTCGCCCTGATGCTGCCGTTCGTCCAACCGCCCGGCTGGACCGGCTGGTTGGCCTTCGCGGCTGTCGCCGTACTGCTGCTCGGCGCCCTCGCCTGGTGGCAGCGCCGCTACGCCCGCTCCGGCGGCCACCCGCTGATCCACCCGGCACTCACCCGCTCCGCGCCGTACGCGCTCGGCACCGTGACCGCGATGGCCCAGTTCGGCTCCTCGCTCGCCGCCGGACTGGTGCTCACCATGTTCCTCCAGGACGGCCTCGGGCTCTCCCCGATGGGCGCCGCACTCGTCGCGCTGCCCTCGGCGGTGGCCATGGGCGTCGCCTCCGCGCTGGCCTGGCGGGTGGTGCAGCGGTTCGGGCGGCGCACCGTCACCGCGGGCATGACCGGCTCCGCCCTGGTCATGCTGGCGAGCGGACTGGTCGCGCACTGGGCGCCCGCGGCCGTCCTGCCCTGGCTGCTGGCGCTGCTGCAACTGTTCGGCGGCGCCTCGATCGGCGTGATGGGCGCCACCAACCAGGCGTACGTGCTGCGCCACGCGCCCGCCGAGGCGGCCGGGGTGAGCGGGGCCATCCTGCAGATGGCGCAGCGGATCGCGGCGGCGGTCGCGGTCTCGGCGTTGTCCGGCGTCTACCTGCGGCAGACCGCCGGGGGCGGCGACCACCGCTCCGCCTACCTGGCCACCAGCGTGGTGTGCGCGGCGGTCGCCGCCCTCGCCGTCCTGGCCTCGGTGTTCGCCGGCCGGCGGGCGGCCCGGGAAGCGCCCGGCGAGCCCGTCGCGGTGAGCCGTGGGCGAACAGCGGTCCGCTAGCGCAGGCCCGCACGTACGGTGGCGGGCATGACGGAGAACCGGATCGTGGACCTGCCCGAGGTGGCGCTCGCCTACCGCGAGAGCGGCCCGCCGGACGGCCCGGCGCTGGTGCTGCTGCACGCCCTCGGGGAGCGTGCCACGGACTGGGACGTCGTCCTGCCCGGCCTCGCGCCCGGGCACCGCGTGTACGCGCTCGACCTGCGCGGCCACGGCGACAGCGGCCGCACTGCCCGGTACGGCCTGGAGGAGATGCGCGACGACGTGCTCGCCTTCCTCGACGCGCTCGGCCTGGCACGGGTCGACCTGGTCGGCCACTCGATGGGCGGCGTGGTCGGCTACCTGGTCGCCCAGGCCCGGCCGGGGCTGATCGGCCGGCTGGTCCTGGAGGACATCCCGGCACCGCACCCGCGCCCCGCCGGCGCGGTGCCGGACGCGCCGGACGAGCCGGTGCACTTCGACTGGGCCGTGGTGAAGGCCGTCAAGGCCCAGGTTGACACCCCCGACCCGGCCTGGCTGGCGGGGATGGCCGGGATCACCGCCCGCACCCTGCTGGTCGCGGGCGGCTCGGCGAGCCACGTCCCGCAGGAGCGGCTCGCCGAGCTCGCCCGGCTGATCCCGGACTGCCGGATGGTCACCATCGAGGCCGGGCACCTCGTGCACGGTGCCCGGCCCGCCGAGTTCGTCGCCGCGGTGGCGCCGTTCCTGGCCGCCTGACCCAGGCGCCCTGACCCAGGCGCCCTGACCCAGGCGTCCTGACCCAGGCGTCCTGACGCGGACGCGCCGGTCAGACGCCGAACTCGGCCGGCAGGCGGCCGGCGCGCACCGCCGCGACCAGGTCGGCGTGGTCGGCCTCGGTCCGGTCCGCGTACGCGACGGCGAAGGCGGCGACGGCCTCGTCCAGCGCCTCGCTTCTGCCGCAGTAGCCGGCCAGCAGCCCGGGGTCGGCGGTGTGCGCGTGCGCCCGGGCCAGCAGGGCGCCGGTGATCCGGGCGTAGTCGTCCAGCTGGCCCGGCAGCAGCGCGGCCGGGTCGACGCTGCCCTTGCGGTTGCGGAACTGCCGGACCTGGTAGGGGAGTCCGTCCACCGTCGTCCAGCCCAGCAGGGTGTCGCTGACCACCTGCATGTGCTTCTGCCCGAGCACCACCCGGCGGCCCTCGTGGCCGTCCTGACCGGCGACCGGGTGGCCCGCGCGCTCCAGGTGCGGCAGCAGCACGGACGGGCGGGCCTCCTTCACCTGGAGCACCAGCGGCTGGTCCCGGTGGTCGGTGAGCAGCACCACGTACGAGCGGGTGCCGACGCTGCCGGTGCCCACCACCCGGAACGCCACGTCCTGCACCCGGTAGCGGGACAGCAGGGTGCGCACCTCGGCGGGCACCGTCGCCACGTACGGGCCGAGCGACTGCGCGACGGCCCGCGCGGTCGCGTCGGTCACCTCGGTGAGCACCGGCGGAGCGGCCGTGAACCGCCGACCGCCGTCCGCCGTACGGGCGGTGCTGCGGGCGGCGAATCTGGCGCTGGTGTTGCCCAGTGCCTTCGCGCCGACCTTGCGCAGCACCTCGGACAGGTCGTGCGCCTCGGTGAAGGAGACCAACTGCTCGTCCGCGACGGCGTTCCAGGCGTCGAGCGCGGGCAGCTTGGCGAGCGTGCGCATCGTCCGGCGGTAGGAGCCGGCCGCGTGCTGGGCGGCCTCCCGGGCGGTGGTCTCGTCGGCCCCGGTCTCGCGGCCGGCCAGCACCAGGCTCGCGGCGAGCCGCTTGAGGTCCCACTCCCACGGGCCGGGCACGGTCTCGTCGAAGTCGTTGATGTCCATCACCAGTTGCCCGCGGGCGTCCCCGTACAGCCCGAAGTTGGCGGCGTGCGCGTCGCCGCACAGCTGGGCGCCCACCCCGGTGTCCGGGGTGCCCGCCAGGTCGGCGGCCATCAGTCCGGCCGAGCCGCGCAGGAACGCGAACGGCGTAGCGGCCATCCGCCCCACCCGGATCGGCACCAGGGCGGCGATCCGCCCCGCGTTGGACGCCTCGATCGCCTCGACGGCCGTGGGCCGCCCGGGCCCGGGCGAGAACTCCGCGTGCCGCTCCCGGGGGATCCGCCCCCGCAGCGCCTTCCCCCGCTCCCGCGCCCGCCCGCCCCGCCCCGACGCGAACCCGGCCACCGCGAACGCCCGCCGCCCCTGCGGCGCAGCCCCGTCCACGCCGGCGACGGCCCCGTCCGCCACCTCGGTCACCTGAGTCACCTGAGTCACCGCTCCCCACCCGTCCCTTCCGGCTCCCACCCGCCCGCGACCTGCGCGAACGGTTCTGCAGGGGGAGTGACGTCCGGCATCTGACGACGGTTCCTGAGCCCGCCGGACGCGAGGCGGCGGCCGCCCGTATCCTCGGGGCACGGCCCGCCGTGGAAGGCCGGGCGCGGATCGGGTCGGGACCGGGGGGACAGCGGTGAGCGACGGGGGGAGAGCCCGGCGGGGCAGGCCCACGGTGAACGACGTGGCGGCGCTGGCGGGCGTGTCGATGGCTACGGTGTCGCGCGTGCTGGCGGGCGACTACCCGGTGGCCGGGGCCACCCGGGAGCGGGTGCTGCGCGCGGTGCGCGACCTCGACTACGTCGTCAACGCGCAGGCGCGGGCGCTGGCCGGCCGGCGGTCCCGGACGGTGGCGATCCTGCTGGGCAACCTCGCGGCGCCCTTCCACAACCGGGTCGCCCACGGCGTGGAGCGGCAGGCGGTGGACGAGGGCTGCCTCTGCCTGGTGGCGGCGACCGACGACGACCCCGACCGCGAACTGACGCTGGTCGAGGAGATGCGGGCGCGCGACGTGGAGGCCGTCGTGCTGGTGGGCGGGGTGGAGGACAGCCCGGGGTACCGCTCCCGGATCGCCCGGCTGGCGGGCATCCTGGACGCGGCCGGCTCCCGGCTGGTGCTCTGCGGCCGGCCGGCCCCGGGGGAGCAACTGCCGCTGACGGCCGTGCACTACGACAACGCGGGCGGCGCGCGGGCGGCCGTCGACCACCTGCTGGCGCTGGGCCACCGGCGGATCCTCTTCCTCGGCGGACCGGCCGCGAACACCACCACCCGGGAGCGCCTCGCCGGGTACGAGGCTGCGCTGGCGGCCCACGGCCTGTGCCGCCCGGTCGAACTGACGGTGGAGGGGTGCCACACCCGGGACGGGGCGCGGGCCTGGCTGCGCCGCCGCCTCGCCCAGGGGCCGCCGGACTTCTCGGCGGTCTTCGCGCACGACGACGACGTGGCCGCCGTCGTGCTGACGGTCCTGCGGGAGCACGGGATCGCCGTGCCCGAACAGGTCTCGGTGGTCGGCTTCAACGACCTGCCCGGGGCCGAGGACCTCAGGCCCGGCCTGACCACCGTGCGCATCCCGCACCTCGACCTCGGCCGCACGGCGCTGCGCCTCGCGCTGCACCGCCCCGGCCCCGAGCCGCAGCGGGCCGTCCTCGCCACCGAGCTGGTGCCGCGCGGGTCGACGGGGCCGGTGGGATAGCGGGCCCTTTGGCCACGGGCCCGTGCCGGAAGCGTTGTCCTCGCGATAGAAAGCGCTTACTCTCCCGTCAGACAAGGGAGTTCGCGAGGAAGGACGGCCCGATGGACAGCTCGTGGACGAAGACCGGTGACCCGGCGGCGATACCGCTCCTGAGTAGGCGCGCACTGCTCAGGACCAGCGCGGCCGCCACCGCCGCGGCGGCCGCGTGGTGGCTCGGAGGGCCCACCGAGGCCCGGGCCGCCGACAACTACGACGCGATGCGCGCGGCCTGGTCCGAGCAGCTGACCGGCACCGGGTACGACCCGGCCGCACCGCCGTTCGCCCGCGCGCTCACCGCGCTGGGCGACCAGGCGCGGAGCCACCAGGCCGCGTTGAGCCCGCAGGCCGGGTCGCTCTGGCCCGACCTGCCCGTCGGCTCGGCCTCCGCCGCCGTCACGTCGACGGTCGGCCGGCTGCGGCTCATGGCCCTTGCCCTCACCCGGCCGGCCACCGGCTCGACCGGCGATCCCGGCCTCGGCGCCGCCGTCGCGACGGGCCTGGACTGGGTGTTCCAGCGCGCCTACACCGCCACCACCACGTCGTACGGGAACTGGTGGGACTGGCAGATCGGCGCCCCCCAGGCCCTGCTGGACGTGTGCGTGCTGCTCGGCGACCTCCTGACGGCCGAACGGGCGGCCGCGTGCGGTGCGGCCGTGGACCACTTCGTCCCGTCCTCGGTGGTCGACAAGTACACCGGGACCAGCACCGGCGCCAACCGGGTGGACCTGTGCCGGGTGCTCGCGCTGCGCGGTGTCATCGGCCGCTCGGCGGCCCCGGTCGCCGCCGCTCAGCGGGGGCTGTCGCCGGTGTTCCGCTACGTGACCACCGGCGACGGGATCTACGCCGACGGCAGCTTCGTCCAGCACACCTGGGTGCCGTACACCGGCAGCTACGGCGAGGTGCTGCTCGGCAGCCTGAGCCGGCTGCTGCGCCTGCTCGCCGGTACGCCCTGGGCCGTCACGGACCCCGCGCTGCGGAACGTCTTCACCGCCGTCGACCGGGGGTTCCTGCCGTTCCTGTTCAACGGCCTGGTGATGGACGGGGTTTCGGGCCGCGCCGTCAGCCGGGGCGTGCAGGCCGGCGACGCGCGGCGGGCCCGCCTGGACGACCACGTACGCGGCCACGCCCTGCTCGGGGACGTCCTGCGGCTGGCCGACTCCGGGTCGGTGCCGGCCGCCCAGGCGGCGGCCTGGCGCGCTGCCGTGAAGGGCTCCCTCCAGCGCGACCAGGTGCTCCCCTACCTGTCCAACGTCCTCGCCGACATCCCCGAACTCGCCCGCGCACAGGCCCTCCTGGCGGACTCCGGCACCCGGGCGGCGGACGAGGGCACGGGCAGCAGGGTGTTCACCATGGACCGGGCCGTCCACCGCCGGCCCGGCTGGAGCGCGCAGCTCAGCCTGTCCTCGTCCCGGACCGCCTTCTACGAGTGCGGGAACGGCGAGAACCTGCGGGCCTGGCACAGCGGCAGCGGAATGCTCTACTGGTACGGCGGCGAGCAGGGCGACGAGCAGTACAGCGACTCCTTCTGGCCCACCGCCGACCCCTACCGGCTGCCCGGCACCACCGTGTCGACGCGACCGCTGGCCGACGGCGCCGGCGGCGACTGGGGCCAGGCCCGCCCGGCGACCGCCTGGGCGGGCGGGGCGAGCGACGGCGACCGGTCGGTGGTCGGCCAGGACGTCCGGGGCCTCGGCTCCACCCTGGTCGGGCGCAAGTCCTGGTTCTGCCTGGACGATTCGATCGTCTGCCTCGGCGCGGGCATCGGCTGCACCGACGGCGTCGCCGTCCGCACGACCGTCGACCACCGCAACCTCGGGGCCCGCGAGGACCGGGAGTTCGTGCTGGACGGCGTCAGCCAGCCCGCCGACCCCGGCTGGAGCCGGCGGGCCGACGGCGTCCGCTGGGCGGCGCTGGCCGGGTCGGGCGCCTGGGTGTTCCCCGACGGCGCCACCCTCGACCTCGCCCGCGAACGGCGGACCGGGGCGTGGGCCGACATCAACCGGGGCGGGGCGCCCGACCCGATCACCCGGACCTACCTGTCGATCGGCCTCGACCACGGCACCGACCCCGTCGACGGGACGTACCACTACGTGCTGATGCCCGGGGCCGGCCCGGACCAGGCGGCGGCCCGCGCGGCCGCCCCGACGGCCACCGTGCTCGCCAACACGGCCGACGCCCAGGCGATCAGCGTGCCCGGACTCGGACTCACCCTCGCCAACTTCTTCGCCCCCGGCGCCGTCGGCCCGCTGACCGTCTCCGCCCCCTGCTCCGTCCTGCTCCGGGAGAACGACGGCGACCTCTCCGTCACCGTCGCCGACCCCACCCGGAAGGCGGCCACCGTCCAGCTGACGCTGGCGCGGGACGGCTACCGGCTCGCGAGCGGCGGCGCCGGTATCACGGTGCTCTCGGACTCCGGGCCGCTGGTGCTGCGTTGTGCGGTGGCGGGCACCGGGGGAGCGAGCCTGTCGGCGGTGTTCCGGCGGGGCGCCGCCTGACGGGGTCGGCCGCCGAGGTCAGCGCACCGGGACGGGCCTCACTGGCCGACCCGCCCGTCGAGGCACTCGCGCAACAGGTCGGCGTGCCCGCAGTGGCGGGCGTACTCGTCGATCCTGTGCACCAGCAGCTCTCGCACCGCGATGCCGCTCTTCCCCAGCCGCACGCCCAGATCAGGGTGGGCGGCCAGGGCGGCGTCGGTGGCGGCCTGTTCGCGGGCCAGGTCGGCGAACGCCGCGTCGACCTCGGCCTGCTCGGCGACGGCTCCGTCGAAGTCCGCGTCCCGCCGGCCGTAGAGCTTCGGCAGCGGATCGCCGTCGCTGATCCAGCCGCGCCAGTCCCGTTCCACCTCGGCGAGGTGGCGGACCAGGCCGAGCAGCGACATCGTCGACGGCGGGACGGAGCGGCGGGCCAGCTGCTCCGGGTCCAGGCCCTCGCACTTCATCCGCAGGGTGTGCCGGTAGTTCGTCAGGAAGTCGTTCAGAGTCGGGAGTTCGCCGTCCGGGCTGACTCCCTCGCTGTTGCGGGGGTCGTCGTCCGGGTCGGCCCACATGTCGGGGTAGACGGTTGCCTGGGTCCATCGCTCGGGTTGGTCGCTCATACGGGCCATGCTCGTTCGTGAGGGCCCGAGCCGCCAGTGGGTTTCGCCGCGATGGCGGCGGTTCCTCAGGGCGTGGGCGTGGGCGTAGTCGTCGGTGTGGGAGCGGCGGCCGGAGGCGGGGGGCTGGGGAGGGCGCTCGCGCGGGCGGCGAGGTCGGTGACGACGCTGGTGCAGCTGTCGCCCTCCTTCTGGTGACCGCACACCTGCAAGGTGGTGTCGCCGGGGCTCGCGTCGACCATCACGGAGTAGTTGTCGTAGCCCCAGTGGATCAGGGCGGTCTCCTGCGAGCCGTGGTTGGTGGTGATGGTGGCGCTGTCCCCGGGGGAGCCGTCGGTGATCCCCGACCAGGCGGCCCGGCAGCGCGGGCTGTAGTGGACGTAGAGGACGACCTTGCCCACGTTGCCGGTCAGCAGGGTTCGCTGGTCGACGTCGCAGTGCGTGTCCTGGGGGTCCTTGCCGGCGCAGCCGACGCCCTCGCAGAGCGGCGCCGACCCGGCGGTCGTCGTCGTCGCCGCCGTCTTCGGCGGGAGCGTCGCCGCCGATGCCGTGCCGTTGCCGCCGTGCGGGCCGCGCAGGTACAGGGCCGCGAACAGGATGAGCACGGCGGCGACGGCGGCTCCCACGCCGGCCGCCGGCCGCCGCCACGGGGCGGGCCGCGGCGAGGCGGGGGCGGCGTCGGGCGCTTCGGCCGCCGGCTCGGGCACCTCGGCCGGCGGTGCGGGTGCGGGCTGGGGCTCGGGAGCTTCGACCGGCTCGGCCGCAGGCGCCGGCGCCGGCGCGGCCTCGCGGGAGGGCGCCTCGTCCGCGTCGCGTGCGGCCTCGGCCTTCCGCAGCAGGGAGGTGAGCAGTTCGGCGTCGCACTCGACCGTGGCGATCAGGCCGGTCAGGGCCTGCGGGGTGATCAGGCGCTTCCCGTTCAACCAGCGTTCCCAGGAGGCCTTGCTGAGGTAGGTCCTCTTCCCGAGTTCGGCCAGTGAGATCCGGTGCGCGTCCTTGACCGCACGCAGTTCCTCGGCCAGGCGCCGAGCGGGTTCCGAAAGATCGTCAGGGAGCGGCTTCCAGGACTGGCTCATCGCGGGTACCTCGGGCGGGTCGGCGGAGGATGCAAACTGATCCACTTTCGGATGATCAGTTTAGTCGACCGACTTCCCTCGGTCACCGCCCGCTTCCCCGAGCGCCGCGCCCTGCGGCGCACCCACCCGGGGCCCGCGTCCCGGACACCGTCTCACGATGCCTCCGCCCCGGCGTCCCAAGCCGCAGCTCCGGGCCCTGGGACGACCTCGAACCGTCTCAGAACCGCCGAGGACGCTCGAAGACCGGTGGAGAATCCCGCAGAGTGGGCCGCGCCCCGGCCGGCACGCCGGCAGGCCCCCCGGCCCGGGCACCTCACAGCACAGAGCAACGGGGGAGAAGCCACATGGACCGCCACCACGCGCCGTACACCACGTCTCCGGCCCCTGCCGAAGAACTCGCCAGGGAGCTCCGGTCGCTGAAGTCCGAGTCGGGCCTGACGTACGCCCGGATCAGCGAACGCACCCACTACGCGAAGTCCTCCTGGGAGCGGTGGGTGAACGGCAAGCAGTTCCCGCCGCGCGACGCCGTGGAGAGCATCGCCTCCGTCTGCGCCGGCGACGCCGACCGGCTGCTCGACCTGTGGCGCCGGGCGGACGGCTGCCGTGCCGCGGGCACACCGGCCGGCGCACTGCCGGACACCGCCGTGCCGCCGGCACCCGGGCCAGCGGGGGCCGCACGGTCCGGGTGCCGGCAGCATCACGGCCACCGGACGGGCCTGCTGCGGCCGCTGGTCGCCCTCGTGCTGATGCTGGCGGCGGGCCTGGTGCTGGCCGTCACCGGCCGGTGGCCGTCCCGGCCGGACAGGACCGTGGGCTGACCACGACGACGCCCCCGCGGACGCGACGGATCCGCGGGGGCGTCGGGTGATCCGGGCCGGGCCCGGCGGGTACGGGGGTCAGGCGACCAGCCGGCTCCAGGTGCGGGCGTCCACCACCCCGTCGGCGGGCAGTCCGGCCGAGGTCTGGAAGGCCGTCACCGCGGACCGGGTGCCGGGGCCGAACGCGCCGTCCACGCCCACCTGGATGCCGTGCGCCACCAACTGGCCCTGCACGGCCAGCACCGCGCTGCCCGAGGCGCCGTCGGCGAGGGGCGCGACCGCCTGGCTCCACGTCTGGTTGCCCGCGATCCCGTCCGCGGTGGCGTGCGTGAGGTTCTGGAAGGCCGTGACGGCGCTCTGCGTCGCGGGCCCGTACGCGCCGTCGACGGTCAGGCTCGCGCCGTGCTGCACCAGCAGGTACTGGAGGGTCCGCACCGTCTCGCCCGAGGCCCCGCCGGTGAGCAGCGGCCACACGGGCCCGGTCGGGTCTCCGCCGATGCGGGCCGCGACGTCGCGGCGCAGCTGCGGGAGCAGCGCGTACAGGCGGTCACCGGGGCACTCGGTGTTGTTGAAGTCCCGGTGCCCGTAGATCTGGTAGGCCCGCAGCCCGTACTGGCGGCAGATGTAGGTGATCAGGTCGATCAGCGCCGCGTACTGCTCGCCGCGCGGGTCGACGGTGGTGTAGGTGCCTTCGTTCTCGATGCCGATCGCCACCGTGTTCTGCGCCGTGCAGTGGGCGGCCTCGACGTGCCGGGCGCCGTCGCGCAGCGTGGACAGGCTGCCGTGGCGGCCTTCCAGGACGTACGCGCCGCGGCTGATGGTGAAGTGCTGCCCGGTGTCGATCCAGCCCTCGGAGTCCATCTGGTACGTCTGCACGGACCGGGCCAGCGAGAACGCGGCCGCCTGCGAGTAGTCCGTCACGTTGGGGGTCGCGGTGTGGTGCACGATCACCTTGTCCGGCACCCCGGTCAGGACGTTGACGGGGATGCTGGAGGGCCGGGCGCCCCACGCGGCCGTGTCGGCCACCGTCGGGCCGTCGGCGGCTCGTGCCACCCCGGCGGGCAGGGCGGACGCGAGCAGGGCACCGCCGCCGACCGCGAGGGCGCCGGTCAGGAAGGAGCGGCGACCGGGGCGGGGCGGGGTGGAGTCGGGGTACATGAACGGGGCCACCTGTTCCTCGGCTGGCTGGCGGGTCCGGACCCGTCGGACCGGTCGGCCGCCACGCTAGGAGTGCGGAGGCCCGGTCCACCATGGCTTCGCCGTCCCTCCCGCGTCCCGGGACGCCACAGCCCGGGGCGGGAGACGCAGAAGTGCGTCTCCCGGGGCGCCTTCGCGCACCCGGCGCCGATCGCCTACCATCGCGGTCGACCGCGTTCGGCCGCGTCGAGCGACGGGCGGGGCGACGGGCACGGGCGATCCGAGAGGCGCGGAGCATGGGCGACGAGCGCGGCTACCTGCTGGACAATCGGCAGCGGGAGGCGGGTCGACGGTTCGAGGGCATCGCCGAGCTGTTCGACGCGTGGACGCTGGAGCACCTGGACCGGCTGGGCCCGGCCGACGGGCACCACTGCTGGGAGGTGGGTGCGGGCGGCCCGGGGATCCCGCTGGCGCTGGCCGAGCGGGTCGGGCCGGCCGGCCGGGTCCTGGCCAGTGACCTGGACACCAGCTGGCTGACCGGACTGCCCGCCGACCGCGTCGAGGTCCTGCGGCACGACGTCACCCGCGACCCGCTGCCCGACGAGCGGTTCGACCTGGTGCACGTCCGCCTGGTGCTGGTGCACCTGCCCGACCGGGCCGAGGTGCTGCGGCGGCTGGCGTCGGCGGTACGGCCCGGGGGCTGGCTGGTGGTCGAGGACGCGGACCCGGCCCTGCAGCCGCTCGCCTGCCCGGACGAGCACGGACCGGACGAGGAGCTGGCGAACCGGGTGCGCCGGGCGTTCCGGGCCCGGCTCGCCGAGCGCGGCGCCGACCTCGCCTTCGGCCGGACCCTGCCCCGGCTGCTCCGCGAGGCGGGCCTGACGGACGTCGCCGCCGAGGCGTATTTCCCCGTCACCTCCCCGGCCTGCCGGGAGCTGGAGGCGGCGACGGTCCGCCAGCTCCGCGAGCAGCTGGTGGGCCCCGACCTCCCCGCCGCCGACCTGGACCGGCACCTGGCGAACCTCCGCGACACCGAGCTGGACGTGACGACCGCCCCGCTGATCACCTGCTGGGGCCGGCGCCGGTAGGCGACCACCGCGGGAACGCCCAGTCCTCGGCCGACCGGTCCTCGACGCGCTTCGACGCGCCTCAGAACTCGGAGCTGGGGGCGTCCGTGACGGGGCCGAGGTCGGGTCGGTCGCGGAGGTCGAGGGCTTCGCCGTGGCGGGTGAGTTCGAGGAGGACGAGGGTGTTGGTGCCCGGGCGCCAGAGCGGGGCGGGGGCGTAGAGGGTGCGCTGCGGGCCCTCGTCGGTGTAGCGGCCGAGGAGGAAGCCGTTGAGCCAGAGCAGGCCGCGGCCCCAGCCGGGGAGGGCGAGGAAGGCGTCGGCGGGGGTGTCGAGGTCGGTCTCGAAGCGGTGGAAGGCCGGGTCCCCGTCGGTGGCGGCGGTGGCCGGGTCGAAGTCCAGGCCGCTCAGGTCGGTGAGGGGGAGCGGGCGGATCTCCCAGTCGTGGAGGCGCTGGCGTTCGTGCGAGACGCCGCGCCGGATGCCCTTGCGGTCGTCGAGCTGGGGGCCGTAGTTGGTGCGGCCGAGCGCCTCGACCAGGATGTCCAGGGTGGTGCCGGCCGGCGCGGTGGCCAGCGGGAGGGTGGCGCCGGGGTCGTTGCGGTCGAGGGTGCCGAGGGGGTTGCCGTCGGCGAAGACCTGGGCGCGGTCGCCGAGGCCGTCGATGCGCAGCGGCAGGGTGGGGCGGGGGCCGGGGACGCGGGTGCGGTAGTGGATGAGGCCGAGGGACTGGCCGAGGTTCTCCATGGGTTCCGGGACGGGCCGGTGGTGCGGGGTGGCCAGGGCGTCCAGGGAGTCGAACAGGCGGGCCCGGCCGGTCCCGCGGTCGATGCGGCGCGGGGCCAGGCGGGGCGGCTCGGCGGGGAGCTCGCCGTCGGGCAGGGGGAGGTACCGGCCGATGACGTCCCGCAGGGCGTGGAACTTGGCCGTGAGTTCGCCGGCCTCGCCGATGGGGGCGTCGTAGTCGTAGCTGGTGGTGGTGGGCTCGTAGCCCGGGGTGTCGGGGCTGGTGCCGGTGTGGTTGGCGCCGGACCAGAGGCCGAAGTTGGTGCCGCCGTGGGCCATGTAGAGGTTGACGGAGGCGCCGGTGGCGAGGAGCGCGTCCAGGGAGCGGGCGGACTCCTCCGGGTCGCGGACGTGGTGGGGCCCGCCGACGCGGTCGAACCAGCCGATCCAGAACTCCATGGCGGCGAGCGGCCCCTTGGGCTGCTGACGGCGCAGCACCTCGAAGCGCTCGGGGGCGCGGGAGCCGAAGGTCGCGGTGGCGAGCAGGCCGGGGATCGCGCCGCCCTGCTGCATGAAGTCCTCGGCGCCGTCGGCGGTGAACAGCAGGCAGTCCACGCCGCGGGCGAGGAGGCCGTCGCGCAGGTGGGCGAGGTAGCCGGCGTCGGTGCCGTAGCTGCCGTACTCGTTCTCGACCTGGACGGCCACGACGGGGCCGCCGCGGCTGGCCAGCAGCGGCACCAGCTCGGGCACGAGAGCGTCGAACCAGCCGTCGACGGCGGCCAGGAAGGCGGGGTCGGCGCAGCGCAGGCGCAGGCCGTCGACGGCGAGCAGCCGGGCGGGCAGGCCGCCGAACTCCCATTCGGCGCAGATGTAGGGGCCGGGCCGCAGGATGACGTCCAGTCCGTGTTCCTGGGCCAGCCGGACGAACCGGGCCACGTCCCGCCAGCCGGTGAAGTCGATCTCGCCGGTGGGCAGTTCGTGGAAGTTCCACGGGATGTAGGTGTCCACGGTGTTGACGCCGAGGGCGCGCAGGCGGCGCAGCCGGTCGTCCCAGAGCTCGGGGTGGACGCGGAAATAGTGCAGGGAGCCGGCGACGATCCGGTGCGGGGCCCCGTTGCGGCGGAACCCGGAGTCGTCGTATTCGAGTTCGATCGTTTCGATCATCGCGTGACCAGCTTTCGAGGGTTTGGCACGGGCTGCCAGGGTAGGCCCCGACGGTGGACGGCCAACGGCTACCGGCGCGGCGCGGCGGCGACGTGGGTGCGGTGGCGGTCGGCCACGGTGGCGAGGGTCTGCGCGCCGGGGGTGGCCCAGACCCGCTCGTTGAAGATCTCGACCTCGATCCAGCCGGTGTAGCCCGCGGCCGTGACCTGGTCGGTGAGGGAGCGGAAGTCGATGTGGCCGTCGCCGACGTGGCCGCGCCCGAGCAGGACGTCGGCGGGTAGCGGCAGCGTCCAGTCGCACACCTGGTAGGCGGCGATGCGGCCGTCCCGGCCCGCCCGGTCGAGCTGCTCGGGCAGCGCCGGATCCCACCAGACGTGGTAGCTGTCGACGACCACGCCGACCTGGGCGGCCGGGTGCGGTGCGGCGAGGTCGAGCGCCTGGCCGAGGGTGGAGACCACGGCGCGGTCGGCGCAGAACATCGGATGCAGCGGTTCGATGGCCAGCCGGACGCCGGACTGCCCGGCGTACTGGGCGAGTTCGGCGAGCAGGTCGGCGATCCGGGCGCGCGCGCCGGGCAAGTCGCGGCTGCCCTCGGGCAGGCCTCCGACGACCAGCACCAGGGTGTCGGTGCCGAGTTCGGCGGCCTCCTCGACGGCCCGCCGGTTGTCGTCGAGCGCGGCGCGGCGGCCCTCGGCCCCGGCGGCGGTGAGGAAGCCGCCCCGGCAGAGGCTGCTGACGGTCAGGCCGCTGTCGCGGACCAGCCGGGCGGCGCGGGCCGTTCCGGTCTCGGCGACCTTGTCCCGCCACAGGCCGATCGCCGGGATGCCCGCCTGTGCGCAGCCCCGGACGGCCTCGGGCAGGGACCAGTGCTTGGTGGTGATCTGGTTGAGCGAGAGCCGTTCCAGTCCCGGGGCGGCGACGCCCGGCAGGACGGGGCCCGGCAGGGCGGGGCCTGGTGCGGCGGCGTCCGGTGTGGCGGGGCCCGGTGCGGTCATGCCGACCACCCGGCCAGGGCGAGGTAGCGGCGCATCCGGTCGGCCGCGAGCTCGGGGTCGGGGAGCACCCCGGCGGCGTCGGCGAGCCGAAGAAGCTCGACGAGGTGCGGTACGGACCGGCCGCTCTGGGCGCCGGCCACCATGGTGAAGTGCTCCTGGTGGCCGGCCAGGTAGGCGAGGAAGACCACGCCGGTCTTGTAGTGGTAGGTCGGCGCCGCGAAGAGGTGCCGGGCCAGCGGAAGCGTCGGGCCGAGCAGCGCGTCGTAGCGGGCGCTGTCGCCGGCGTCGAGGGCGTGCAGGGCCGCCGCGGCGTGGCCGGCGATCGGGTCGAAGACGCCGAGCAGGGCGTCGCTGTGGCCGAGTCCGTCGCCCTTGATCAGTTCGGGGTAGTGGAAGTCGTCGCCGGTGTAGAGCCGCACCCCGGCGGGCAGGGCGCGGCGCAGCGCGATCTCCCGGTCGGCGTCCAGCAGCGACACCTTGATGCCGTCGATCCGCCCGGGGTGTTCGCGGATGAGGGTGAGGACGGTGTCGGTGGCCGCGTCGAGGTCGGCGGAGCCCCAGTAGCCGGCCAGTGCCGGGTCGAAGGCGGCGCCGAGCCAGTGCAGGATCACCGGCCGGGCGGACTGCCGGATCAGTCCGTCGTAGACGCGGAGGAAGTCCTCCGGGCCGCGGGCGCGGGAGTTGAGGGCCCGGCTGGCCATCAGGACGGGCTGCGCGCCGGCGGCCTCGACGACGGCGAGCTGCGCCTCGTAGGCGTCCGCGACCTCGCTCAGGGCGGTGGCCGTGATGTCGCTCAAGGAGCGTGCCGGGTCGGTGATCTGGTCGGTGCCGACGCCGCAGGCGAGCCGGCCGCCGACGGCGCGGGCCGCCGCGCCGGAGCGGGTGATGAGTTCGCGGGTGGCGGCCCAGTCCAGGCCCATGCCGCGCTGGGCGGTGTCCATGGCGTCGGCGACGCCGAGGCCGAGTGACCAGAGGTGGTGGCGGAAGGCGAGGGTGGCGTCCCAGTCCAGGGCGGCCGGGGCGCCGGCGGCGTTGGCGCCGAGCGGGTCGGCGACGACGTGGGCGGCCGCGAAGGCCGTGCGGGAGGCGGGCGGGTGCGCGGGCAGGTCGAGCGGTGCGGGCTCGCGCAGCCGCAGCCGGCCGTGTCCGGGCAGGTTCAGTTCGGCCATCAGAGCACCAGCTCGGGGACGTCGAGCCGGCGGCCCTCGCGCGCCGAGCGCAGGCCGAGTTCGGCGAGCTGGACGCCCTTGGCGCCCTCCAGGAGGTCCCACGGGTAGGCGGAGCCGGTCGCCACGTGGCGCAGGAACAGTTCCCACTGCACCTTGAAGCCGTTGTCGTACTCGTCGTTCGCGGGCACCGGCTGCCACTGGGCGCGGAAGGGGTCGGTGGCCGGGAGGTCCGGGTTCCAGACCGGCCGGGGGGTGGTGGCCCGGTGCTGGATGCGGCACTCGCGCAGCCCGGCGACGGCGCTGCCCTCGGTGCCGTCGACCTGGAACTCGACCAGTTCGTCCCGGTCGACCCGCACCGCCCAGGAGGAGTTGATCTGCGCGACGACGCCGCCGGCCAGCTCGAAGACGCCGTACGCGGCGTCGTCGGCGGTGGCGGGGTAGGCCCGGCCCTGCTCGTCGACGCGGTGGGGGATGTGGGTGGAGGCGTGCGCGTACACCGTGCGGACGGGCCCGAAGAGGTTGTCCAGCACGTAGCGCCAGTGCGGGAACATGTCGAGGATCACGCCGCCGCCGTCCTCGGCGCGGTAGTTCCAGGACGGGCGCTGGGCGCTCTGCCAGTCGCCCTCGAAGACCCAGTAGCCGAACTCGCCGCGGACGGACAGGATCCGGCCGAAGAACCCGCCGTCGACGAGCCGCTTGAGCTTGCGCAGCCCGGGCAGGAACAGCTTGTCCTGGACGACGCCGTTGCGGACGCCGGCCGCCCGGGCGAGGCGGGCCAGTTCCAGGGCGGCGTCGAGGGATTCGGCGGTCGGCTTCTCGGTGTAGACGTGCTTGCCGGCGGCGATCGCGGCGCGCAGGGCGGCCTCCCGGGCGGGGGTCACCTGGGCGTCGAAGTACACCTCGGTGAGCGGGTGGGCGAGCGCCTCGTCGAGCGAGGTGGTCCAGTGCTCCAGGCCGTGGCGTTCGGCCAGGGCGCGCAGCTTGGCCTCGTTGCGGCCGAGCAGGATGGGTTCGGGCCAGAGCACCCGGCCGTCGTCGAGGTCGAGGCCGCCCTGCTCGCGGATGGCGAGGATCGAGCGGACGAGGTGCTGGCGGTGGCCCATGCGGCCGGTGACGCCGTTCAGGACGACGCCGATCACCTTGCGGTCCACGGGTGTTCTCCTTGCAGCTGGTAACGGGGGGTGGCGGTCAGGCCGTGCGGTGGATGCCTTCGGGGTGGACGGCGTGGGCGAACGGCAGGCCCCGCGCGTAGCGGGCGAGTTCGTCGGCCGCGGCGGCGGCCATCCGGTGCAGCTCGCCGCCGAGCGAGCCGGCCACGTGTGGGGTGAGCAGGACGTTCGGCAGCTCGTACAGCGGTGAGTCGGCGGGCAGGACCTCGGGGACGGTGACGTCGAGGACGGCGTCCAGGCGGCCGGCGACGAGTTCGTCGGTGAGCGCCTGCTGGTCGACCAGCGAGCCGCGGGAGGTGTTGACCAGGGTGGCGCCGTCGCGCATCAGGGCGAGCCGGCGGCGGTCCACCAGGTGGTGGGTCTCCGGCAGTTCGGGGGCGTGCACGGTGACCACGTCGGAGGAGGCGCACAGGTCGTCCAGGCCGACGGCCCGGGCGCCGAGCGCGGCGGCCTCGGCGGCCTCGACGTACGGGTCGTACAGCAGCAGGTCGAGGTCGTGCGGGCCGAGCAGTTCGAGCACCCGGCGCCCGATCCGGGAGGCGCCGACGACGCCGACCGTGCGCCGGTAGTTCCCGGCGGCGGCGTAGGCGCCCTGCCAGTCGTGCGGGGCGCGCCGGTGCCGGTAGTCCTCGCGGATCGCCAGCAGCCGCTTGTTGGCGAGCAGCACGGCGGCGACGGTGTACTCGGCGACGGGCAGCGCGTTGGCCCAGGCCGCCGAGGTCACCTGGAGGCCGCGCCGCCAGCAGGCGTCGGTGACGTGGTGCTTGACCGAGCCGGCGGCGTGGATGACGGCACGCAGCCGGGGTGCGGCGGCCAGTACGGCCTCGTCCAGCGGCGGGCAGCCCCAGCCGCTGATGATGACCTCGGTGCGGGCCAGCGCGGCGGCGGCCTCGGGGGCGGCGAAGTCGTCCACGACCAGGTCGGGGTCGAGGTCGGCGAGGTCGGTGAGCCGCTGGACGGCGTGCCGGTCGAGCAGCCGGGCGGGCAGGGCGCGGTCCATCGCGAGCAGGGCTCGGGGTCGGCGGGCCGGGGCGGCGGGGGAGCGGATGTCGGCTGTGGTGGTGGTCATTTGACGCTTCCTGCGGTCAGGCCGGCCCGCCAGTGGCGTTGCAGGCCGACGAAGGCCGCCACGAGCGGGAGGACGGCGAGCAGCGAGCCGCTGACGACGAGGGGGTAGTACTCGGGGAAGGCGTGGGTCTGGGCGTTCCAGCTGAACAGGCCGAGGCTGACCGGGAAGAGCCGGTTGTCCGAGAGCATCACCAGGGGGAGGAAGAAGTTGTTCCAGATCGCGGTGAACTGGAAGAGGAACACCGTGACGAAGCCGGGCGTCATCATCCGCAGGCCGATCGACCAGAAGGTGCGCAGTTCGCCGGCGCCGTCCATCCGGGCCGCCTCCAGCACCTCCCCGGGGACGTAGCCCGCGCAGAACACCCGGGCGAGGTAGACGCCGAAGGGGTTGACCAGGGAGGGCACGAAGACCGCCCAGAAGGTGTTGACCACGCCGAGGTCCGAGGCGAGCAGGTACATCGGCAGGGCCAGCGTGGTGGTGGGCACCAGCACGCCGAGCAGCACCAGGCCGAACAGCTTCTCCTTGCCGGGGAAGGCGTGGACGTGGAACGCGTACCCGGCGCAGACGCAGACCAGGGCGCAGGCCAGGGCGCCGAGCCCGGCGTACAGCAGGGAGTTGAGGTACCAGCGGAAGTAGATGCCGTCGCCGGTGGTGGCCAGCGCGTGCAGGTTGTCGCCGAGGTGCCAGGTGGAGGGGGAGAGGGCGCGCCCGCCGAGCAGGTCGCCGGTGTTCTTGGCGGCGGCGGTCACCAGCCACAGCAGCGGCAGCAGGGTGTAGGCGGTGGCGAGGACGAGGGCGCCGTTGACGGCGGCCTTGGAGAGCGTCCACGGGCGGCGGGGCGGGTGCCCGTGGGGGTGGCTGCGGGCGGCGGAGCGCTGCCGGGGGCGGCGTCCGGGGGCGAGCGTGGTCATCCGGTGGCCTCCGTCCGCCGGTCCGGGCGCGGGCGGGTGGCCCGGGTGACGAGGAAGGACAGCGCGGCGGCGGCGAGCGCGAGCAGCACCGAGGCGGCGGCGGCCAGGCCGTAGTCGCCCCGGTCGAAGGCGGCGGTGTAGGCGTACATGCTGGGCGTCCAGGTGGAGACGACACCGGGGGAGGCGCCGTGCAGGATCATCGGTTCGGTGAAGAGCTGGAGCGAGCCGATCAGGGTGAACAGGCCGACCAGCACGATCGAGGCGCGGATGAGCGGGATCTTGACGCTGACGGCGGTCCGCAGCGGTCCGGCGCCGTCGACGACGGCCGCTTCGAGGACTTCGCGCGGGACGGCCTGGAGCGCGGCGTAGAAGATGACCATGTTGTAGCCGGTCCACTCCCAGAGCGCGATGTTGACCACGGCGGGCAGCGGCGCGCCGAACGGATCGGGGTGGGCGCCGCCGGCGTTCAGCACGTCGATGACCGGGCTGATGCCGGGCGTGTACAGGTAGACCCAGATCAGCGCGGCGATGATGCCGGGCACCGCGTGCGGCAGGAACAGCGCCAGCTGGAAGAAGCGGCGGGCGCGGGCCAGCGCCGAGTCCAGCAGCAGCGCGAGGAGCAGCGCCAGCCCCGTCATCAGCGGGATGTAGAGCAGGCAGTACTGCGCGGTGGTCCAGAAGCCCGAGCGGAACGCCTGGTCGCCGAGCGCCCGGGCGTAGTTGCCGAGGCCGGTGAAGACCGTCTCGCCGCCGCCGAAGCCGAGCCCGGACCGGTGCTCGGTGTACAGGCTGAGGTGGACGGCGTAGCCGATCGGGACGAGCGTGCAGGCGGTGAACAGGAGCACGAACGGGGCGAGCAGGACGGCCGGCGCCCCGTACCGCCCGCGCCGGCGGGCGCGGGCGGCGACGGCGGGCCCGGGCCCGGTGCGGGGCGCCTCGGCGGTCACTGCTTGACCTTGAGGCCGCGGTTCTTCAGCTCGGCCAGCGTGGACTGCTGCGCGGCGTCGAGGGCCGCCTGGACGGTGCCGCCCTGGGTGAGCTTGCCGAACGCGTCCTTGAGCGCGTTGTTGGTCGCGTTCATCGTCGGGCCCCACTGCCAGTTCGGCTTGATCGACTTCGCGGCGTCCGAGTAGAGCGCGTACACGTCCTGGCCGCCGTAGAAGTCGGCCTTGAAGGCCTCCTCGGCCACCGGGACGAGCGCGGGCGCGGCCGGGAAGGCGGAGGAGGTGCCGGAGGCGATCCGGGCCTTGATGCCCTCCGGCGTGGTGGTCGCCCAGGTGGCGAACTCGACGGCCGCCTTGGCCTTCTTGCTGTTCTTGGAGACGGCGAAGGTGGTGCCGCCGACCATGCCGCTGGCCGGGACGCCGTCCCAGCTGGGCATCGGGGCGACGGCCCACGTGCCGGCCGCGTCGGGCAGGGTGCCCTTCAGTACCCCGCCGCCCCAGGAGGCGCCGAGGTAGCCGGCGGTCTCGCCCTTCTGCAGCGAGGCCGTCCACGGCTGGCTGAACGAGGGCTGGACGCGGACCAGGTCCTCGGCGATCAGCTGCTGCCAGTAGTCCGCGGTCTGCTTGGTCCCCGCGCCGTTGAGGTCGACGCTCCAGGCGTCGTCGCGGCCGGTGAACCAGTGGGCGCCGCCCTGCCAGGCCATCGCCTCGAAGGTGGCCGGGTCGTCGGGGAAGAAGGTGGCGATCCGGGTGTCCGGCTGGGCCTCCTTCAGTTTCCGCGCGGCGGTGCGGAATTCGTCCCAGGTCTTCGGCGGGGTGAGGCCGGCCCGGTCGAAGAGGTCCTTGCGGTAGTAGAAGGCCTGCGGCGAGGCGTCCAGCGGCAGCGCCCAGGTACGGCCGCCGAGGCTGGTCAGGTCCATGGTCTGCGGCAGGTACTTCGCCTTGAGCTCGCCGGGGACGAGCCCGGAGATGTCCTGGACGGCGCCCTGGCTGACGAAGTCCGGCAGTTGGGCGTACTCGACGTTGAACACGTCGGGGGCGTTGCCGGCCTTCACCGCGTTGGAGATCTTGGCGTACCCGCCGGCCGTGCCGGAGGGTATCTCCTCGTAGACCACGTTGACGTCGGGGTGGGAGGCGTTGAAGGCGGCGACGACCTCCTTCGTCCCCTTGGACCAGGCCCAGAAGGTCAGCGTGACCGGCTTGCCGTCGTCGGCCTTCGGGGCCCCGCCGCCGCTGCCGCCGCAGGCGGCGAGGAGGACGGTCGACAGCAGGCCGCCGGCGGCGGCGCGGAGGAGTCTGCGCCGGGGGTGGGGGAGGGAGAGCGGGAGTGAGGGCATGCACGACTCCGGGAGAGGGGGGCGCGGCCGGGAGGTCAGGGGGGCTGCCGGTGGCCGCGACCGGGCGAGCAAGTGGTCGCCATCCTGGGCGGACGAACGATCGAAGTCAAGAGATCGGGATCAAATGATCCGTTGCGATCAAAAGCC
Organism: Kitasatospora sp. NPDC094016; assembly: GCF_040304045.1. NCBI lineage: Bacteria > Bacillati > Actinomycetota > Actinomycetes > Kitasatosporales > Streptomycetaceae > Kitasatospora > Kitasatospora sp. NPDC094016. The sequence continues at coordinate 76,781 of NZ_JBEOUK010000013.1, read as the reverse complement.
TTGACGAACGATCAACCGCTTTCTAGATTCCCCGCACGGGGCGCGACTCCCGAGCCCCGTGCCATGGAGGACACCGCCGTGCTGCTGCCCCCGGAAGACCACGCCCTCAGCCCCCGCACCGGCTGGACCAGAGCCCACTGGGAGGCCGCCGCCGACGGGCTGCTCGACGCCGTCCTCCCCTGGGCCGGACCCGGACACGCGCTGATCGACCTCCCCGGCCCCCGGCCGAGCTGGTCCGGCCGCCGCTCCGACGCCCTCGAAGGCTTCGCCCGCACCTTCCTCCTCGCCGCCCTGCGCGTCGCCGGCGCCGGCGGCGCCGACCCGCACGGCCTGCTCGACCGCTACGCCGCCGGACTCGACGCCGGCACCCGCCACCCCACCACCGCGCGCGACCTCACCGACGACGACCCGGCGTCCTGGCCAGTCGTCACCGACCGCGGCCAGGCCATGGTCGAGGCCGCCGCCATCGCGTTCGCCCTGCGGCTGACCCGCCCCTGGCTCTGGGACCGCCTCCCCGCCGACGTCCGGACCAGAACCGCCCGGTGGCTCGCCGAAGCCCTCCACCGCACACCCAACGACAACAACTGGTGGCTCTTCCCGCTCGCCGTCGGCGGCTTCCTCGCCGAAGCCGGCATCGAGGAGCACGCCGCCCGCGCCGCCGTCCGGCGCGGCCTGGAACGCATCGACCGCTTCCACCTGGGCGACGGCTGGTACACCGACGGCCGCCCCCGGGCCTTCGACCACTACAACGGCTGGGCCCTGCACCTCTACCCCGTGCTGCACGCCCACCTCGCCGACGACCGCGCCCTGCTCGCCGAATACGGCCCCCGACTCGCCGCCCACCTCGCCGACCACGCCCACCTGTTCGGCGGTGACGGCGCCCCGGTGCACCAGGGCCGCTCGCTGATCTACCGGTTCGCCGCCGCCGCCCCGCTCTGGGCCGGCACCCTCACCGGCCACACCCCGCTCACCCCCGGCACCACCCGCCGACTCGCCTCCGGCGCCCTGCGCCACTTCCTCGACCGCGGCGCCACCGGCCCCGACGGCCTGCTCACCCTCGGCTGGTACGGCCCCCACCCCCCGCTCGTCCAGCCCTACTCCGGCCCCTCCTCGCCCTACTGGGCGGCCTCCGGCTTCCTCGGCCTGCTGCTGCCCGCCGATCACCCCGCCTGGACCGACCGCGAGGAGCCCGCCCCCGCCGAACGCCGCGACACCGTCCGCGCGCTGCCCGGCCCCGGCTGGCTGGTCCAGTCCACCGCCGCCGACGGCCTGGTCCGCCTCCACAACCACGGCAGCGACGACCAGCCCGCCGACCGCGTCCACCCCGACGACCCGCACTACGCGCGGCTCGCCCACTCCACCGCCACCGGCCCCGTCCACACCGGCCCGGCCGACAACCACCTCGCCCTGCTGGTCGACGGCGAACCCACCGAACGCGGCCGCATCACCCCGCTCGCCACCGGCGACGGCTGGGCGGCCTCCACCCACCGCCCCCGGGCCGCCGGACACCCCCTGCCCGGTGTCACCGTCACCTCGCTGACCCTCGCCCACGGCGCCGACGAGGTCCGCGCCCACCTGGTCGCCGGCGCCCCGCCCGGCACCCCGCTGCGCGAGGGCGGCTGGGCCGTCGCCGGAGACCACCTGCCGCCCGTCCGGCCCGGCACCGCCGCTGCCGCTGCTGCTGCCACCGCGACCGCCCACACGCCGGACGGCCGGCTGCTGACCAGCGAACTGCGCGCCCTGCACGGTTACACCGCCGCCCGCACCAGCCCCGTCCCGGACGGCACGGCCTTCGGAGCGGCCGCCGCCCTGCCGGTCCTGACCGGCGCCACCGGCGGGGCCGTCCACCTGCTGGTGTGCGCCGCCCGCCTCACCGCCGTCCCCCTCACCGGCGTCCCCCTCACCGCCGACCGCCTTGTCGCCGCTCACCCCACCGCCGTCCCCCTCACCGCCGCCACGGATGACCTCCCGCCGCTCGGTGGCCTGACGGCGGACGTGGCGGCCGCGCCGGACGGCGCCTACCGGCTGCGGGTGCGGTGGGCCGACGGCGCCGTCCACGAGGCGGAGCTGTCGCCAGGAGCGGCCTCAGCCCGCCGACTTCCGCCCGGCGCCCGGACCTGAGGAGCACCCGTGCCGCTCGCCCTCTCCACCCTCGGCCTGCCCGGCCTGCCGCTCGCCGCCGCCGCGCGCCTCGCCGCCGACCACGGCTGGCACGGGCTGGAACTGCGCTGCGCCCCCGGCCAGCCGGTCCACCCCGGCCTGACCGCCGACGAGCGGCGCGCCGCCGTGCGCGCACTGGCGTCCACCGGGACGGTTCCGCTCGCGCTGACCTCCTACCTCGGCATCGCCGCCCCGGGCGCGGACGCCCCGCTGCTCGCCGACCTCGGCGGACACCTGGAACTCGCCGCCGACCTGGGCTGCCCGGCCGTCCGGGTCTTCCCGCGCGGCGGCGCCGCGCCCGGGCCGGCGGCGGTCGACGAACGGGCTGGCGAGCGCGCCGCCCGGCGGCTGGCCGCCGTCGCCGACCGCGCGGGCGCGCTCGGCGTCCGGGTCCTGGTCGAGACGCACGACTCGCACCCGACCGGCCGCGACCTCGCCCGGCTGCTCGCCCCCGTCGACCACCCGGCCGTCGGCGCCCTGTGGGACCTCCAGCACACCGTCCTCGGAGGGGAGCCGCCGCAAACCACCCACCGGGCGCTGGCCGACCGGCTGGGCCACGTCCAGGTCAAGGACGTCGCCTCGGCCGCCGACCGCACGCCGCTGCCGCTCGGCGCCGGCACCCTGCCGATCGCCGCCTGCCTCGCCCTGCTGCCGGCCGACGCCTGGGTCTGCTGGGAGTACGAGGCGCCCTGGTACCCCGAGGCCGCCCCGCTGGCTCCGCTGCTCGGCGCGGCCGCCGACTGGTTGGCGGGACTGCGGCGGTAGCGGGCCCCCGGCCCGGGAATTCAGCCGCCGCAGGAGGTGCGGACGCGCAGGGCCGGGAGCAGGGAGATCCGGTGCACCGGCAGGTCGGGCCCGGCGGTGAGGCGGCGCAGCAGGAGGCCGACGGCCGTCTCGCCGACCGCGCGGGTCGGCGGGGCGACGGCGGTCAGCGGCGGGGCCGCCAGGGCGGCGAACACGTCGTCGTAGGCGATCAGCGCGAGGTCGTCGGGCACCGCGAGGCCGCGGGCGCGGAGCAGCGGGAGCAGCTGGATCGCGTCCTGGTCGTTGTGGATGAGGGCGGCGCGGACGCCGTCGGACACGGCGTCGGCGATCAGCCCGGCGAGCCGGTCGGAGTCGGCGGGGCGGCCGTCGTCACCGAGGGTGTCCAGGACGGGCAGGGCGGCCAGTCCGAGCAGCCGGGTGCCGTGCTGGTAGCCGGCCCGGACCTCCCGGGCCGTCCAGGAGTCGCCGCGGGCCGCGAGCAGGACCCGGTCGTGGCCCAGGTCGGCGAAGTGGCGCAGCGCGAGGAGGACGCCCTGCCGGTGGTCCGAGCCGACGGAGTCCAGGCCGGCGCCGGGGCCCCCGTACTCGGGTGTGCCGCGTTCGACCAGGATGGCGGGCACCGGCAGGTCGTCCAGCCAGTCGTGGGCCTGCGCGGGCCGGCCGGGCAGGAGGTTGGGCGCGAGCAGCAGCCCGTCGAGGCCGGACTCCAGCAGCCGTTCGGCCTGGGTGCGGTCGTCGCGGGCCTCGTAGGGGGCGATGCCGAGGACCAGGCGGGCGCCCGCTGCCGTCGCGGCGGCCCGGGCTCCGTTGATCAGCTCGTCGAAGTACGACCCGACGGAGGGCACCAGCAGCCCGAGGGTGCGGGTCTCGCCCTCGCCGTCCGTCGGCTTCTCCGGTGTGCGCCGGACGACGAACCCGTGCGAGCGCCCCACCCGGCCGGCCTCGGCCAGCGCGGCGACGTCCCGCCGCACGGTCACGGCCGGAATGGCGAGCCGTGCCGCCAGGTCGGCGAGCCGCAGGGGCCCGCTCGCCTCGCCGACGGCCTTGAGGATCAGGTCCCGACGTTCCTCGGCCGAGATGGTCATCGCCTGTCCCCCGTACTGCTCCGAACCGTGGCTGGTTGATCGGACCATATCTTTCGATCGACTTCCGATCAAGTATGACCGCGATGCCGCACCTGATATCCACCGGGCCCGCCGTCGCTGTCGCCGTTGCCGGGCCCGCCGTCGCTGTCGCCGTCGCCGGTGCCGCCCCGGGTCGGTGTCAGTAGTTCGCGGACTCCTCCAGGACCCACCAGACGCACAGGCTGAACGGTGTGCCGAGCCCGCCCACGACGACCGCGATCCACAGCGGCCAGTAGCTGCCGTCGGTGACGGGGGCCCGTCGCGGGTGGGCGGGATCGATCCGCACCTCGACCCGGTGCCCGTCGGGCCACTGCACGTCCGTGCCCTCGGCGGCGCGGTACTCGTGCCCGTCCGCCGTCCAGAGGAAGGTGCACTCGCTGCTGGTGTCGCCGCTGCTGCGGCAGCCGGTGACGGTGGCGGACACCCGCAGCGTGGCGTGCCGGTCCAGGGCGCGCTCGTGGAACCAGCCGCTGAGGGAGAAGGCGAAGCAGCCGGCGAAGGTGCAGAGCATCAGGGCGAGCATGGCGCCGTGGAACAGGGCGGAGACGGAGCCGGAGCGCGGCCGCTGGCCCAGGGCCAGCCGTACCGGCGAGGCCAGCGCCGCGAGTGCCGCCGCGCCGGCGGCCCCGATCCAGCCGGCGTACCAGGGCGTGGATCCCCACGGCGTGCAGGCCGTCGTCACCGCGCCGACCAGCGCGGCGGCCCAGGCTGCCCGTTGGAGCAGGCGCGTGGCGGCGCGTGCCCGGCGGCGCAGCCGGTCTGAGCGGGGAGGAGCAGGGACGGGGGGTCGCTCGTCCTCGATGGTGGTCACGCGGCCACGCTGGCAGAGGGCCGGGCCGGGCACCAGCAAGCGGCGCTCACTCCCGGCGTTCAGCAGCGCTTACGGCGCCCCGGCGGGCGGCTCGTCGGGCGGGCCCTCGGGAGTGCCCGGCTCGCTGGGGTCGACCAGATGGCCGTTCACGCGCGGCTCACTCTCGGTCAGCCCCTGGGCCGCCAGCCGCTCGCTCGCCGCCAGCAGCGCGCTCTGCAGCGCCTCGGCCGCCGCCCGCACCGCCGGCGGCGCCCCCCACGGTCCGGTGCGGCGCAGCAGACGCACCAGGTAGGCGCCCGGCACCGGCAGCGTGGTGACGGTGCCGGCGCCCGGGCCGATCAGGGCGGCGGCGTTCGCGGGCAGGATCGCCGCGCCCAGACGGGCGGCGAGCATGGAGTAGACGGCGAAGCGGTAGCGGGCGGTGTGCTCGACCAGGGGCACGATGTCGTGCCGGGTGGCCAGGCGCTGGAAGGCCAGCTGCCGGGGTGAGCCGGCCGGGGCGGCGATCCAGGGGCGGCCGGACAGTTGGGCGGGGTCGGTGAGCGGGGGCCAGTCGGAGGGGACGACCAGGCGGTAGGCGTCCTCGAACATGACGCTCGCCTCGACGCCGGGCGGCAGCGGGGTGGGTTCCTGCTGGTCGTCCTCGATGACCAGGACGTCCAGTTCGCCCAGGCGCAGCGCGCGCAGGCCCTCCTGCCGTCCGGTCTCCACCAGGCGGGGGGCCAGGTCGGGGTGGGTGCGGGCGAGCAGGTGGACGGCGGTGGTGGCGAAGAAGGTGATGGCGGGCGCCGGCACGCCGATGGCGACCGGGCCGGCGGCAGCGGCGCCGAGTGCGCGCAGGTCGCGGGCGGCGTCCTGGAGCGCCTGGCCGATCCGGTCGCCGTAACCCGCCAACAGGCGGCCTGCGGCGGTCAGTTCGGCCCGACCGCCGGTGCGGTCCACCAGGGGGACGCCGACCTCGCGTTCCAGCCGGCCCAGCTGCTGGGACACCGCGGAGGGGGTGTGGCCCAGCGCGCGCGAGGCGCCCGCCACGCTGCCGGCGTCGGCGATCTGGCGCAGGATCAGCAGCCTCTTCGGGTCGAGTTCCACCGCTGTACCGCCCTTTCGCCGCGCCCGGGGTCGAGGACGCCCATCCTGGCAGAGGCCGGACGCGGTCCGGATGCGGACAGCTGTTCAGTCCTCAGACGTGGAACGGGACGGTGGTAACGACGATCTTCGGCAGTGGGCGGAGCGCCCTGCGCAGGCGGGGGGCGAGTCGGTTGTGCAGGAGGCGGTGGCGCCGGTGTCGTACGACGATCTCCGGGAGGACGACGGTCAGGGTGAGGTCCGGGCGCTGGTCGTGCAGGGACTCGATGTAGTTGACCAGGGGCGCGACGATCGTGCGGTAGGGGGAGAGGAGGATCTTCAGGGGCAGGTGGTCGCCCCACAGGTTCCAGTACGCGCGGAAGCGCCGGGCCTCCTCCTCGCTGGCGCTGATGTGCAGGGCGAGGACGGGCTGGCGGAGCGAGGCGGCGTAGGCGAGGGCGCGCATGCCGGCCAGGTCCAGTGCGGCGATCGGCACGATCAGCAGGGGGTGGATCTCCTCGGGAGTCTCCTCGCTCTCCGCCTCGCGCTCACACTCCGCTTTCGCCTCTGCGGAGGGCGCGGGCGCGCCGTCCCGTGGGCGCGGCCGGGTGAGGGCGCGGCCGGGCACCTCCACGGCGTGCGGGTGCAGGGCGAGCGCTGCGGCGACCTGCTCGTAGTGGTGCCGGATCCTGGCGGCCACCAGGATGAACAGGCCCACCACGAGCGCGGCGAACCAGGCGCCCGAGGTGAACTTGGTGATCGCGGCGGTGACGAGCACGACCGCCGAGAGCAGCGCGCCGACGGCGTTGAAGATCAGGCTCTTGCGCCAGTGGCGGTCGCGCAGGCGCCACCAGTGCACGACCATGCCGGTCTGCGACAGCGTGAAGGCGAGGAACACGCCGACCGCGTACAGCGGGATCAGCGGCGCCGTCATGCCGTCGAACGCCGCGTAGATCGCGGCCGCGGCGACCGAGAGCACGATGATGCCGTTGCTGAAGGCCAGCCGGTCGCCCAGCCGTAGGAAGATCCGCGGCGCCTGGTTGTCGCGTGCCAGGAGGTAGAGGACGCGGGGGAAGTCGTTGTAGGCGGTGTTGGCCGCCAGGAGCAGGATCGCGGCCGTGGCGGCCTGGGTGAAGACGTAGCCGAAGCCCGGGCCGAAGGCGCGGTGGGCGAGCTGCGACAGCACCGTCTCCTGGGCGTCGGGGACGACGCCGTCGAGGTGGACCAGCGCGACCGTGCCGGCGAAGAGCACGATCAGCAGGCCGACCATCCAGGTCAGGGTGGTACGGGCGTTGCGCCACTCGGTGGGCTGGAAGGCCGGGACGGCGTTGGAGATCGCCTCGATGCCGGTCATCGCCGTCGAGCCGGAGGCGAAGGCCCGCAGGACCAGGAGCACGCCGACCCCCTCGGTCGCGGTCGACTGCGGAGCCGCGGTGGGCTGGAAGCCGTGGCCGGCGGCGTCGTACAGGCCGAAGGCGATGAGGGCGAGGACGGCGAGGACGAAGGCGTAGGTCGGTGCGGCGAACAGGACGCCCGCCTGCCGTACGCCGCGCAGGTTCCCGGCGAGCAGCACGCCGATCACGGCGAGGCCGATCGGCACGACGTCGCCATGGAGCGAGGGGACCGCCGAGGTGACGGCCTCCATGCCGGAGGCGATCGAGACCGCGACCGTGAGGATGTAGTCCGTCATCAGACCGGCGGCCGCCGCCAGCCCGGGGAGGCGGCCGAGGTTCGCGGTGGCGACGATGTACGAGCCGCCGCCGTGCGGGTAGGCGCGGATCGTCTGACGGTAGGACACCCCGACCGCCAGCATCAGGAACGTGATCGTCGCGGCGATGGGCACCGAGTAGCGCAGGCCGGCGGTGCCCGCCAGGACCAGGACGGCCAGCATCGCCTCGGGCCCGTAGGCGACGGACGAGAGCGCATCGGCGGAGAGCACCGGCAGCGCCACCAGCTTGCGCATCCGCTCGTGCGCGATCGCGGTACTGCGCAGCGGGGCCCCGAGCAGCACGTGCCTGACCCCGGCGCCCGCCCGGCCGAGTCGGGAGGTCCGGATGTCCTCGCCGCCCGCCTCGACCGGAGGCGGCTGCCCGCCGACCGTGGCCACCCGCACGAAGCGGCCGAAGCGCACCGGCCGGATCTCGGAGGAGGCCGGAAAACGGCCGAGCTCCGGGTCCACCGGCAGTGCCCGGCGCCACGCCTGCGGATCCCCGGCCGCCCGACCCCATTCCCGGCCCACCCGGCGCAGTACCCCGACCTGCTCCCGGTCGAGGGCCGGCAGCGGGGCGTCGGGACTGGGCGCACCGCCCGCCCCCACGCCACCGCCGTCATTCTTCGCATTCGACACGACACACAGTGTTACGCATCGCGGCTCTCGGTGACGCAGGTCCGCAGCCGGGGCGTCGAGCAGGACCACGCCCTCCCGCGCGGGCGTCCGCCGGTGCGGAGTCCTCCGCACGCGCGGACGCAACGCGCCGCCGTCGGGCGTGACGGAGGGCCGATCGGCGGAGGATCCGGACTGGTTGACGGCACTCCCGCGGGTGCGGCCTTTCTGTGCGGGGTCCGTATGGAGGAGGTCCGGGCCGGCGGCACCGACTCGGCGCGGCAGATCCTCCTGGCCATCGGCATCGGCTCCGAGCCCACGACCGAACTGCACTGACCGGACAGCACCGAGGAGCGGCCCCGGGCGGTCACGGTCCGGGTCTGGGGCGGGTCCGACGCCGTCGGCGAGCCCGAGGCCGAGCGGTCACGCGAGTGACCCGCGCGGTCCCGGCCCGCGGGCGGTGTCCGCATGGTCGGATCAGGAGCATCCCGAGCTGATCTCGCGGAAGTCGGCGTAGTGGTCGTCGCTGTACCAGACCTGTTGGGCGGCGGGGTCGCGCACCAGGCGTTCGGCGTCGCGATGCCGGCCGGGCTGGCGCGGGTTGACGTCGTACTCGCGGTAGTGGCCGTCCTGGGGGAGGTCGCCGCTGCGGTTTCCGTAGACGTTGCTGCCGCGGATCACGAAGGGGGAGCCGGCCACCGGGTAGTCCCGGGGGGCGTTCGCGGTCGGCCAGTGCAGGTCGTGCCAGATGCGGCACGCCTCCTCGACCTGGGGCGGGAACTGGTCGACGGGCAGCGAGGGTTCGAGGATGTCGCGGACGATCCGCGGCGCGGGGTGGGCCGCGGGGGCGGCGGCGGCCGGGGCGGCGGAGGGAACGGTGACGGCCGTCAGGAACAGCGCGGCGGCGGCCGTGCGGACGAGCTTTCCGGGTGTGGTCACGCATCGGCCAACGACATGCGGGCGTCCCGGGTGCGCGGAGACACCCGGACGGCCCAGCCCTGGACTCGACGGCCGGGCCGTAGGGTGGAGCGGGTGGATGATCTCTGGGGGCGCCTGCGGGTGCGGGTGGTGCCGCTGCTGGCGGCCGGGGTGACGGTGGCGGCCGGGCTGGGCGTGCGGGCCGGGCTGGGCGGGGACGTCGCGAAGTACGCCGGGGACGCGCTCTACACGGTGCTGGTGTACGCGCTGGTGGTGCTGGTCGCGCCCCGTGTGCGGCCGGGGCGGGCGGCGGTGGTGGCGGCGGGGCTGAGCTGGGCGGTGGAGCTGTTCCAGATCACCGGGGTGCCCGACGAGTTGGGGCGGCGCAGCGGGCTGGCCCGGTTGGTGCTGGGGTCGACGTTCAATCCGCCGGACCTGTTCTGGTACCTGGTCGGCGCCGTGTTCCCCGCGCTGGTGCACCGGGTGCTGCGGACCGCGAAGGCCGCAAGGGCTGCGAGGAGGACCGCAGCACCCGGTGTCGTCTGACGCGACGTCAGAGCGGAAGCAGGTCGGGCCGCTTGGCCTCGACGTGGTCCCCCGAGGACTCCCCGCGCAGCCGTCGGCCGACCCAGGGGAGCAGGTACTCGCGGGCCCACTGGAGGTTCTCGCGCCGCTGGTCGGCGGGGGACAGCTCCGGGGTGGCCGGCCAGGGCGCCTCCGGGTCCTGCTCGGTGCGCAGCCCCAGGGAGCGGGCGGCCAGCAGGGCGACCCGCTGGTGGCCTTCGGGGGAGAGGTGCAGCCGGTCCTCGCTCCAGGCCCGGCGGTCCTGGACGGCGCGCAGCGACCACAGGTCGGCCACCTTGCACCCGTTGCGGTCGGCGACCGCCCGCATGTGCCCGTTGTAGGTGGCGATCTTGCCGCGCAGGTGCTTGAACAGCGGTACGTCCCGGGTGTCGAAGCCGGTGCAGATCAGCACCGTCCCGGCGGAGGCGGTGAGTTGGACGATGGCCGCCTCGAAGCGCTCGGCGACCTCGTCCGGGTCGCTGCCGGGCCGCAGGATGTCGTTGCCGCCGGCGCAGAAGGTGACCAGGTCGGGCTGGAGCCGACGGACCTGTGGCACCTGCTCGGCCGTGATCTGGTCCAGCAGCCGGCCGCGCACCGCCAGGTTGGCGTAGCGGAACCCGCCCGGCGGACGTCCGTCGGCGAGCAGCCCGGCCAGGCGGTCGGCCCAGCCGGCGAAGGCGCCGTCGGCACCGGGGTCGTTCAGGCCCTCGGTGAAGCTGTCGCCGAGGGCGGCATACGAACTGAGGTCAAGGGTCTCCTGGAGGTTCGGCATGAAGGAGATAGTTCACCCATTCAAGTGACCTACGCCACCGTAGGTGACCCCGCCGGCACGTGAGATGGGCCACGTGCCCCACCCGGAATACAACCGGGTGCAGAGCGGCGGCCCCCGGAAACCACAAGATCCCGCCCCCCTTCCGCTTTTGGGCCCGCCCGGACGATGCTCGAAGGGCGCGGCCGGCCCGGCCGCCGTCCTTCCAGGGGGAAGACAACCATGGCTCCGAATCCGACCTCCGGCCTGTCCGGGCAGTGGTCCGTCGACGACCGCTGCACCAACTGCGACGTGGCCCGGCAGCTCGCGCCAGGACTGATCCGTGAGCGCGCCGGCCGCTCCGAGCTGGTCCGCCAGCCGCGCGACGAGGCCGAGCACCGCCGGCTGCTCGCCGCCGCCCACGCCTGCCCCACCCGCTCCATCCGGCCGGGCACCGGCCCGCTCGACCCGGCCACCGACCCCTTCCCGCTGGGCCTCGACGACGGCCTGCTGCTGCTCGGCCACAACTCCCGCCACAACGCCGGGGCCAACTCCTACCTCTGCCGCCGCCCCACGGGCTGGCTGATGGTCGACACTCCCCGCTTCGCCGAGCCGCTCGCGGCCCGGTACGAGGCCCTCGGCCCGGTCACCGACATCCTGCTGACGCACCGCGACCACGCGGCGCACGGCCGGGCGTACGCCGACCGGCTCGGCGCCCGGCTCTGGATCCACGAGGGCGACCTGGACGCCGCGCCCGACGCCGACCGGGTGCTGCGCGGCGTCGAGCCGGTGGAGGTCGCCCCCGGCGTCACCGCCCACCCCTTCCCCGGCCACACCCGCGGCAGCGTGCTGTACCTGGTCGACGAGCGGTACTGCTTCACCGGCGACACCCTGTACTGGTCCCGCACCACCGGTGACCTGGAGGTGTACGACACCGTCACCTGGTACTCGATCGAGGAGCTCTCCGCCTCGCTGGACCGCAGCCTGGACGCGCTGCGCTTCGAGTGGCTGCTGCCCGGGCACGGCCAGCGGCACCGGATGCCCGCCGAGGAGGCGGCGGCCCGGCTGCGGGCGCTCGCCGACCGCTGTCGGGGCCTGCGGACCGCGCCGGTGGACTTCGGCGCGGTCCGCTGGTGACACCTCGGCGCGGCCCGTCCCCGTGACGTTCGGCGCGGCCCGCCCCCGTGACGCTCGGTGCGGTCCGTCCCGTGGCGATCGGCCGCGCGTGCGCCGGAGCCCGCGCCGGGTGCGCGGGGGCCTGCGCCCGCCGGGGGCGCCCGCGCGGGTGTGCGAACAGCCCCGCCGGGGCAGCGGCCTGGGGAACGGAATCCCCGAACTCCCCTGTACCCGAGGATGGTTGAGGAATGCCCACGCAGACACCGGAGCGCACCGCCAGGCCGCGGCGCTACCTGATGTGCCGGCCGACGTACTTCACCGTCGACTACGCGATCAACCCGTGGATGGACCCGGCACAGCCCACCGACACCGCGCTCGCCGTCCGCCAGTGGGAGCGGCTGTACTGGCTGTACCGCCGCCTCGGCCACACCGTCGAGCTGATCGACCCGGTGCCCGGCCTGCCCGACATGGTCTACGCCGCCAACGGCGCGACCGTGCTGGACGGCCGGGCGCTGGTCGCGACCTTCCGCTACCCGGAGCGGGCCGCCGAGTCCGAGGCCTACCAGGCCTGGTTCCGCTCGCACGGCTACCGCGAGGTGCACCGCGCCGGGCACGTCAACGAGGGCGAGGGCGACCACCTGGTGGCCGGCGGCCGGGTGCTCGCCGGGACGGGCTTTCGCACCTCCCGGGCCGCGCACGCGGAGGCGGGCGAGTTCTTCGGCGTCCCGGTGGTCGGCCTGACCCTGGTCGACCCGCGCTTCTACCACCTGGACACGGCGCTGGCCGTGCTCGCCGACGACCACGTCATGTACTACCCGGAGGCCTTCGACGTCGACAGCCGGGCCGCGCTGCGCACCCTGTACCCGGACGCGATCCTCGCCGACCGGGCCGACGCCGAGGTGTTCGGCCTCAACGCGGTCTCGGACGGGCGCCGGGTGCTGCTGCCCGAGGCGGCGAAACACCTGGCCGGGCGGCTCGTCGAGCACGGCTACCAGCCGGTCCCGGTGGACGTCTCGGAGCTGTTGAAGGGCGGCGGCGGAGCCAAGTGCTGCACGCTGGAGCTGCGGCCCGCCTGAGTCCGGCCCCGCAGTCGGAGCTGCCCTCGGCGCTGCCCTCCGCGTTGCCCTCGCGGACCTTCCCGGCCGCCCCGCCGTCCGGTAGAGCGTGGCTGGGGCATCCGGGGCATCCGGGGCATCCAGGGCATTCGGGGCGGAGGTGGCGATGAGCCGAGCCGCCGCGGCCCGGGTCGGCTCGGTCAGCCCTCGACCAGCAGCACCTCCAGGGTGCGCGGGCCGTGCACGCCCTCGACCCGGTCGAGCTCGATGTCGCTGGTCGCGGACGGCCCGGAGATCCAGGTCTGCGGGCGGGCCGGGTCGAGCCGGGGGAGTGCGAGCGGCACGGAGGCGACGACCTGCCCGGGGGCCCGGACGACGCACAGGTGGTGGTCCGGGACGAGGGTGAGCAGCCGCCGCCCCTGGCCCGGTCCGGCGTCCAGCACGATCGTCCCGGTCTCGGCGATCGCGAGCGCGCAGCCGGTGACGACGCTGTCCACGGCGTCGAGCCGGGCGGCGGTGAGCGTACCGTCGTCGGGGACGGCCGTGACGGCGGTGGCGCTGAGCCAGCCGGGCGGCAGGCCGGGCGGCACGGCGACCGTGCGGCTGCCGCGTTCGGCCAGCAACCGGGCCAGGACGCCGGGCAGTTCGGCCTCGGTGCAGCGGTGTACCCGGGCCCGGTAGTCGGCCAGGTTGTGGTGCAGCAGGTCGAGCAGGGCCGCCGGATCGTCCGGACTGTGCGTGCGCAGGTAGTCCCGGGCGACCGGCTCCTCCGCTGCCGGGCCCCGGTCGGGGGCCCGGTCCTGGTCCCGGTCCTGGTCCCGGTCCGGGCCGGGGCCGGGGTCGGCGAGTGCGGCGCGGATCCGGGCGAGCATCAACTCCCGTGCGGTCATGAGCGGTTCCTCCGCCACCAGTCGCGGAACGGTTCGGGGGGCACCTCCGGGAGGTCCCGGGTGTCGGTCCAGGCCCGGCCCGGGCCGGGCAGCCGGCGCGGGTGCAGCGCGCGGGTGCGTCCGGCGAGCCGCTCGGCGGCCGCTAGCGCCGCCGGGTGGTCGAGCACGTACCCGGCGGCCGCGATCGCGGCCCGCTCCAGCGGGTGCCCGCCCTGCTCGGCGACCCGCTCGCGCAGGTGCACCAGCACCTCGGGGATGTCGATCGCCACCGGGCAGACCTGGTAGCAGGCCCCGCAGAGCGAGGAGGCGTACGGCAGCGAGGCCTCCAAGGGGCTGGTGGTGCCGTGCAGTTGGGGTGTCAGGATGGCGCCGATCGGGCCCGGGTAGACCGAGCCGTAGGCGTGGCCGCCGGCCCGTTCGTACACCGGGCAGACGTTGAGGCAGGCCGAGCAGCGGATGCAGCGCAGCGCCTGGCGGCCGACCTGGTCGGCGAGCGCGGCGGTGCGCCCGTTGTCGAGCAGCACGAGGTGGAAGGCGGACGGGCCGTCGCCTTCCGTGGTGCCGGTCCACAGCGAGGTGTACGGGTTCATCCGCTCGGCGGTGGAGGAACGGGGGAGCAGTTGCAGGAAGACCTCCAGGTCCCGCCAGGTCGGCACGACCTTCTCGATCCCGACGACGGAGATCAGCGTGCGCGGCAGGGTGAGGCACATCCGGCCGTTGCCCTCGGACTCGACGACCACCAGGGTGCCGGTCTCGGCGACCATGAAGTTGGCGCCGGAGACCGCGACCCGGGCGCGCAGGAACTTCTCCCGCAGGTGCAGCCGGGCCGCTTCGGCGAGTTCGGCGGGGGAGTCGGTCAGGCCCTCGGGTGCGGGGCGGCCCCAGGCGGCCATCCGTTCGGCGAAGATCTCCCGGATCTCGGCGCGGTTGCGGTGGATCGCGGGCACCAGGATGTGCGAGGGCCGGTCCTCGCCCAACTGGACGATGAGCTCGGCGAGATCGGTCTCGTACGCGGTGATCCCCTCGGCGGCGAGCGCCTCGTTGAGCCCGATCTCCTGGGTGGCCATCGACTTGACCTTGACGACCTCCGTCTCTCCCGTGGCGCGGACCAGGTCGGCGACGATCCGGTTGGCCTCCTCGGCGTCGGCCGCCCAGTGCACGGTGCCGCCGGCCGCGGTGACGGCCTCCTCCAACTGGACGAGGTAGCGGTCGAGATGGCGCAGCGTGTGGTCCTTGATCGCTTTGCCGGCGGCGCGCAGTTCGGCCCAGTCGTCGAGTTCGGCGACGGCGCGGGCCCGCTTGTCCCGGATGGTGTGGGTGGCGTGCCGCAGGTTGGCGCGCAGCCGCTCGTCCCGGACGGCCGTCGCGGCGGCCTGCGGGAAGGGCGTCTGCGGGAAGGCCGGCATGCCGAGGAAGGTGCCGGTCATGCGGGCCTCCACGGGTGTTCCTCGGTGCTGGCGAGGATCTCCGCCAGGTGCAGCGGGCGCAGGGCCGCGCCCCGGCGGCGCAGCGTGCCGCCGAGGTGCAGCAGACAGGAGTTGTCGGCGCCGCACAGGACTTGGGCGCCGGTGCCGAGCGCGTGGGCGATCTTGTCCTCGGCCATGGCCGCCGAGACGGCCGCGTTCTTGACCGCGAAGGTGCCGCCGAAGCCGCAGCACTCCTCGGCGCCGGGCAGTTCGACCAGTTCCAGGCCCCGGACGGCGCGCAGCAGCCGCAGCGGCCGTTCGCCGAGGCCGAGCACCCGCAGGCCGTGGCAGGAGGGGTGGTAGGTGACGGTGTGCGGGAAGTGCGCGCCGACGTCCTCGACGCCCAGCACGTCGGTGAGGAACTCGGTCAGCTCGTACACCCGGGGCGTCAACGAGGCTGCCATGGAGTCGAGTTCGCCGCCCCGGCCGTCGGCGGCGGCCCGGGCTCCGATCCGCGGGTAGTTGTCCCGGACCATGGCCACGCACGATCCGGAGGGCGTCACCACGTGCTCGTACCCGGCGAAGGCCCGTGCGGTGCGCCGCAGCAGGGGCTCGCACGCCTGCCGGTAGCCGGTGTTGTACTGCGGCTGCCCGCAGCAGGTCTGCCCGGCGGGGAAGTCCACGGTCACGCCGAGGCGTTCGAGCAGCCGGACGGTGGCGACCGCCGTGGCGGGGAACAGCGCGTCGTTGACGCAGGTGGCGAACAGTGCGACCCGCATCGGCCCTCCCTTCGTCCGGCGACACCGGCCGGCCCGCTCGTGATCGTACCGAGCGGGTCGGCCGGGGCGGGGGATCTCGGGTACCTCGGGGGGTCCCAGGGAGTCTCAGGCGAGCCAGAGGTCGGGGCCGAACACCTCGTAGTGGATGTCCGCCGCCGGGACGCCCGCCGCGAGGAGCTGCTCGCGGACGGCGCGCAGGAAGGGCAGCGGGCCGCACAGGTAGGCGGTGGTGCCGGCCGGGACGCCGACGGTGGAGAGGTCGACCAGGCCGGTGCGCTCGGCGGGCCAGTCGCCGAGCGGCCGCTCGTAGAAGACGTGGGCGGTGGCGTTCGGCAGCTTGGCGGTGAGCTGGGTGAGGTCGGCGCGGAAGGCGTGGGTGAGCTGGTCGCGGTCGCCGTGCACCGAGACGACCTGCCGGGTGGAGCCGGTGGCGGCGAGGTGGTCGAGCATGGCGGTCATCGGGGTGTTGCCGATGCCGGCGGAGGCGAGCAGCACCGGTCCGTCGCCGTCGGGGAGGGCGATGTCGCCGAGCGGGGGCGCGAGGTGGACGAGGCCGCCGGTGTGCAGGTGGTCGTGCAGGTGGGCGGAGACCTCGCCGCCGGGCTCGCGCTTGACGGTGAAGCGCAGCGCGCCGTCGGCGGTGCCGGAGAGGCTGTACTGGCGGATCTGCCGGGCGCCGTCGGGCAGTTCGGTGCGCACCGAGACGTACTGGCCGGGTCGGGCGGCGGGGACGGGGCCGCCGCCGGCGGGGCGCACCAGGAAGGTGGTGACGGTGTCGGTCTCCTGGTAGCGGGCGACGACGGTGTAGGGGCGCCAGAGGTCGGCCTGGTCGCCGCCGGCGGCGACCTCGGCGCGCAGCCGGTCCTCGACGGCGACGAGGGCGTTGGCCATCAGCCAGTACACCTCGTCCCAGGCGGCGGCGACCTCGGGGGTGACGGCTTCGCCGAGCACCTCGACGATGGCGGCGAAGAGGTGCTCGTGGACGATCCGGTACTGGCTGCTGTCGATTCCGACGGAGACGTGCTTGTGGGCGATCCGGGCGAGCATCGCGTCCGGCCGCTGGTCGGGGTGGGCGACCAGCGCGCCGGCGAAGGCGGCTATCGACCCGGCGAGCGCCTGTCGCTGGGTGCCGTTGGCCTGGTTGCCGCGGTTGAACAGGTCGCGCAGCAGCTCCGGGTGGGCGGCGAACATGCGGTCGTAGAAGAGCGGGGTGATGTCCCCGATGGCGCCGCCCACGACGGGCAGGGTGGCCTCGATGACCTCGGCGGACTTGGCGGACAGCATCAGTCCGGCTCCTAACTGGTATGTGAGATTCGCATTAAAGGCCGTGCGTGAGCCCGGCCCGGGGGTGGGGGGATCAGTCGGTGGGTCTGGTGGTGAGGCCGAGCAGCACCGGGCCGGTGGGCGCGGCCACCAGGTCGTCGATGCTGAGCGGGTCGAGCGAGGCGAAGAACGCTTCCTGGGCGGTCCGCAGCGCACCGCGCAGACGGCATGCGGCCCGCAGCGGGCACGGCGGGTCGTCCTCGCAGCCGACCACGTCGCCGACCCCCTCCAGCTCGCGCAGGAGCAGCCCGAGCGAGCCGGTCCGGCCGGCGAAGGTGAGCAGCAGCCCGCCGCCGCGCCCGCGCCGGGCCTCCACCACGCCGAGGTGCTGCAGGCGGCTGACCACCTTCGCCGCGTGGGTGTACGGCACGCCGACCGCCTCGGCCACCTCGCGGGTGGTCGGGTTGGCGTCCTCGTCCAGGACGGCCAGCCGCATGGCGATCCGCAGGGCGATGTCGGTGCTCTTGGTCAGCCTCACGTTCGAAACGCTATCGAATACGACTCCACAACTCCAATTTCCTGCACGCCCCTCCCCGACCGGTCCCGACCCACCCTCGACCAGCCCACGTCCGGCCCCCGGTCGCGACGGGGAGGGGGGAGGGCGGCGACCGCTGTCCGAATCTCGGTCGAATCTGAACAGTTGGCGACATTACCGATCAGCCCCTGACGGATGGTCATACCGGCTTCTACGCTTCGTGCGGCTCCGGATCCGCAGGGGGCTGGAGCGACCGGCGTTGCATCCCTTGACCGACCATGCTGGAGAGACTCGTGAGAACACGTCGCGCACCCGGGCGCACCTGGACGGCCGTGACCGCGATAGCCGCGGCCACGGCCGCGCTGCTGTCGCAGCCCGCCACCGCCGAGGCCGCCACACCGCCGCCGACCGTCAAGGCGCACGTGCCGGTGGCGCCCTACCCGGCGGGCGTGGCGCTCACGCCGGACGGCGGCCACGCCTACGTGACCAGCCAGAGCAGCGGCACCGTGAGCGTGCTGGACACCTCGAACAACACGGTGTCCGCCACCTTCACCGCCGGCACCGGCTCCTACACGGTCGCCCTGTCCCCCGACGGGCGCCGGGCGTACCTGACCCACCACCTCGACGGCACCGTCAGCGTCGTGGACACCGCGAGCAACACCGTGACGGCCACCGTCCCGGTCGGCGCCCAGCCGTGGGGCCTCGCGCTCTCCGCGGACGGCTCGCGCGCCTACGTCGGCAACGCCGGGGCCGACACCGTGAGCGTGCTGGACACCGCCACCAACACGGTCACCGCCACCGTCCCGGTCGGCGCCGAGCCGCACGGGCTGGCCGTCTCGGCGGACGGCAAGCGGCTCTACGTCGCCGCCTCCGGCGCGAAGGCGGTGAACGTGATCGACACCGCGAGCAGCACGGTGAGCGCCACCGTTCCCGTCGGCCACAGCGTCTTCGGCCTCGCGCTCAGCCCGGACGGCACCCGGCTGTGGGCCGCCGACGCCGACGACGCCACCGCGAGCGTCCTCGACACCACCGGCAACACGCTCGTCGGCACCGTCGCCGTCGGCGCCGGCCCGTACGCCGTCTCGATCGCCCCGGACGGCAGCGTCGCGTACGTCTCCAACTACGCCGACAGCACGGTCAGCGTGGTGGACACCGCCAGCCGGACGGTCACCGCGACCGTCCCGGTCGGCGCGAGCCCGTACAGCCTGGCGATCACCGGCGACGGCCGGCGCGGCTACCTCACCGACTTCACCGGCGGCGCCGTCGACGTGCTCGACTTCCCGCTGCCCGTCCCGGCCGTCACCGGGATCAGCCCGTCCGGCGGCTCGGGGGTCGGCGGCACGACGGTGACCGTCACCGGCACCGACCTGAACGGCGCCACCGCCGTGACCTTCGGTACGGCGGGCGCCGCCACCGCCTTCAAGTGCACCAGGACCAGCTGCACCGCCACCGCCCCCGCCACCACGGTGACCGGGCCGGTGGACGTCCGGGTCACCACGCCCGGCGGCACCAGCGCCGCCGTCGCCGCCGACCGCTTCAGCTACACGGCCCCCAGCGCCCACCTCGGCGTCGCCCTGACCGCCACGCCGGTGTCCAACCTGCTGAGCGGCCGGGTCGACTACACCGTCACACTGACCGGTCAGGGCCCCGACACGCTGACCTCGGGCACCGTCTCCGCCGACCTCCCGGCCGGCCTCGCGGCGACCTCCAGCGACTGCACCATCGCGGGCACCAAGCTCACCTGCAAGCTCACCGGGCCGCTCGCCAAGGGGGCGAGCACCACCCGGCACTTCTCGATCTCGGTCGGCCTGCTCAGCCTGATCCGCACCTTCGACGTCACGGTGGCCCGCACCGCCGGTGTGCCCGCCGACCCGACCCCGGCCACCAGCCGGGACACCCGCAGCTGCACCGCCGTCCTCGGACTGCTGATCACCTGCCACTGACCCTCCCCGAGCACCGAAGGCCCCGCCGGCGTCGGCGGGGCCTTCGCCGTAGCCGCCGGATGTCCGGACGCAACGCCTGGACGCATCATCTGGACTAAACGTCTGGTTTGGACGTACAGTCCGAACATGACCACCGAAACCCCCGACCCGCGCGTCCGGACCTGGACACCGGTCTGCCGCGCCGTGGCCCTGCTGCTCGGGCCGTACGCCGAGGTGGTGCTGCACGACGCCACCGCCGACCGGGTGCTGGCCATCTGGAACCCGATGACCCCCCGCGCCCCCGGCGACCCGTCGCTGCTCGGCGAGCTGGACGCCCTCGACGCGTCCGCCCCCGACGTCTACGGGCCCTACGAGAAGCTGCTGCCCGACGGGCGCCGGCTCTCCTCCGTCAGCGCCGTGCTGCGCGACGACGCCGGACGGCCCTCGGCGGTGCTCTGCGTCAACCTCGACCGGGGCCCGCTGGAGCACGCCGCCGCCCTGCTGGCGGGTTTCGCCGCGCCCACCGCGCCCCGCCCCGAACCGCTCTTCGAGCGCGACTGGACGGAACGGATGAACGACGTGATCGGCGGCTACGTCCGCGAGCACGGCCGCCCGCTCGAACGCTTCGGCCGCGAGGACCGGCTCGCCGTCCTGCGCGAACTCGACCAGGCCGGCGTGTTCGCCGTCCGTCGCGCCGTCCCGGCCGTCGCCACCGCACTGCGGGTCTCCCGTTCGACCGCCTACACCCTGCTCGCCGAGCTCAAGCAGACCCCCGAGCCGCGGCAAGCCCCTGAGGACCGGCAGCCCCCCGAACCCCGGCACCGGCACCCCGACCCCGACCCCGACCCCGACACCGGCGCCGACGCCGACGCCGACGAGAGCGAGTGACAGAGAGATGACCAGGCTCCCCGACTTCCGGCTCGAAACCTACTTCTCGCGCTGGGAGTTCAGCGCCCGCCACCACCTCGCCGCCTCCGACGCCCAGACCATGACGATGGCCGAACTCCTCGCCCTGGCCGGTCCCGAGGACCGCCGGGCCTGGGACGGCCTCGCCCTCGGCTACACCGAGACCTACGGTGATCCGGAGCTGCGCCGCGCGATCGCCGGGATGTACCAGGAGGTCGACGCCGACGACGTGCTCTGCTTCGGCGGCGCGCAGGAGGGGCTCAACCTCGCCATGCAGGTGCTCCTCGACCGGGGCGACCACGCCGTGGTGGTGACCCCCAACTACCAGTCGGCCGAGACCATCCCGCTCTCCCTCTGCGAGGTCACCGGCGTCGCCCTGGACGAGAAGGACGACTGGGCCCTCGACCTCGACGCGGTCACGGCCGCACTGCGCCCGAACACCCGGGTGCTGTCGGTGAACTTCCCGAACAACCCGACCGGCAAGGTCATCGACGCGGCCGACTTCACGCGTCTGGTGGAGCTGTGCGACGAGCGCGGCATCCGACTCTTCTCCGACGAGGTCTACCGCGGTCTGGAGCGCGACCCGGCCCGGGCGCTGCCGCAGGCCGCCGACCTCTCCGCGCGCGCCCTCTCGCTCAACGTCACCTCGAAGTCGCTCGGCCTGCCCGGCCTGCGGATCGGCTGGATCGCCTGCCGCGACCGGGAGTTGCGCTCCCGGCTGGAGCGGGCCAAGCACTACACCACGATCTGCAACTCGGCGCCGAGCGAGGTGCTGGCCCGGATCGCGATCAACGCCCGCGAGCAGATCCTGGCGCGCAACCGCGCGATCATCGCGGAGAACCTGCCCCGGTTCGACGCGTTCTTCGCCGAGTTCGGCGACCTCTTCGAGTGGCGTGCCCCGGACGGCGGCTGCGTGGCCTACCCGCGCTACCTCGGGGCGGACGGGGTCGAGGACTTCTGCACCGCGCTGGTCGAGCAGGCGGGCGTCCTGCTGCTGCCCGCGAGCATGTTTCACTCCGACCTGACGCCCGCCCCCGCCGACCGCTTCCGGATCGGCCTGGGGCGCCGCGACCCGGGCCCCGCCCTGGCGGCCTTCGGTGACTGGCTCCGCGGTCGCTGACCGCCGGGTGCTGCTGGAAGGACATGTGGGTCGGGCCCGTTCGGGAGGCAGTCGCCTCCCGAACGGGCCCGCCGACCTCAGAGCTTCTGCCAGGCCGGCTTGGCGGCGTAGGTGTCGCGGAAGTAGTCGGCGAGCTTGAGGCCGGAGGCGGCGGCCTCGTCGACCACCACGGTGGCGTGCGGGTGGAGCTGCAGCGCCGAGGCGGGGACGGCGGCGGACAGCGGGCCCTCGACGGAGAGGGCGACGGCCTCGGCCTTGGCCTCGCCGGTGGCGAGCAGGACGAGGTGGCGCGCCTCCAGGATGGTCCCGATGCCCTGGGTGATGACGTGGTGCGGGACCTCGTCGAGGCTGTCGAAGAACCGGGCGTTGTCCTCGCGGGTCTGCCGGGTGAGCGTCTTGATCCGGGTCCGGGAGGCCAGCGAGGAGCAGGGCTCGTTGAAGCCGATGTGGCCGTCGGTGCCGATGCCGAGCAGCTGGAGGTCCACGCCGCCGGCCGCGGCCAGCGCGCGGTCGTAGGCGGCGGCCGCCGCGGCGATGTCCGTCGCGTTGCCGTCCGGGCCGAGGAAGGAGTCCTCGGTCAGGCCCAGCGGCTCGACGACCTCGCGCAGCACCACCGAACGGTAGGACTCGGGGTGGCCGGCGGGCAGGCCGACGTACTCGTCGAGCTGGCAGATGCGCGCCCGGGAGGCGTCGAGCCGGCCGTCGCGGACCCGCTCGGCGAGGGCCTGGTAGATCGGCAGCGGCGTCGAGCCGGTCGCCACGCCGAGCAGGGCCTCGGGCTTGCCGGTCAGCAGATCGGTGATCGCCGCGGCGATGAGTTCGCCGGCCGCTGAGGCGTCAGGGACGATCACGATTTCCATACTGGTCCACCGTTCTGAGCCGGGTGCTTGGTCTAGACCCTTGAGGTCTAGACCAGTTTGCCGTGAACGGGCGCCCCAGGTCCACTCGGGCCCTGGTCG
The DNA here is from genome assembly GCF_040304045.1 of Kitasatospora sp. NPDC094016. Taxonomy (NCBI): domain Bacteria; kingdom Bacillati; phylum Actinomycetota; class Actinomycetes; order Kitasatosporales; family Streptomycetaceae; genus Kitasatospora; species Kitasatospora sp. NPDC094016. The sequence goes on along the minus strand of NZ_JBEOUK010000013.1, from coordinate 54,352 downwards.
GAGCCGCTCCGCCCGTCCCCGGAGCGTCGGGAGCCGCCCTGCCGGGGCGGTACATGCCGACGGGCCGGCCGCCGGATGCGCCGGCGGCCGGCCCTGGAGCCGGGGCGCGGGCGCCCCGGCGGGTGGGGTGGGTCGGGTCGATCGAGGACCTTGGTGCCAGTGGAGCGGCGGGGTCCGTCAGAACGGGTTGGTACAGGTGGTGACCTGCTGGGTCGCCTGCAGCGCCGGGCCGGCGGTGGCGCAGATGATCCGCAGGTCGGTGGTGACGACGCGCGGGGTGACCGCCTTCGCGGAGCCCAGGCGCACGGTGGTCGCGGAGGCGATCGTCTCCCACGGGCTGCCCCAGGCCTTCTGGGTCCGCACCTCGACCTGAACCATCGTCAACTGGTTCGGGTCGGCGGAGACCTGGGCGACGCCGAAGAAGCCCTCACCGTCGTGCTGGTGCGAGATGCAGGGCGTGTTGAGCACGGAGGCGCAGGCCACCGCTTCGTTCTCGGTCGTCGCCGGGGCCGCGATGGCCGGTCCGGCCATCAGGCCTGCTATCCCTGCCACCATCATCGTCACAGCTGCGATCCGAGCGCGCATGATATGAACCTCCTTGGAAATTAAGGGGATCTCACTCCTTGAGATGAGTCTTGCACAGAACGTGGACATGTCGTGTGTGTGTTGCGTCACACTCAAGGTGACCATTCAACTACGTGCTGCAACCACCCGTCGAGCGGTCGACGGACCGGCAGGTGAGCGGCCCTGGAGGCAACTCGGCGACGCCCGAACCGGGTTGGCGGTGCTCCTTCACTCGTCCGGGTGGCGAACTGCCGTCGGGGCGAATCGGGCCGTTAGCATCGACCCGGACCACGGAGGTGCCTGCGTGGACACGGTCATCGTGCAACTGCCCGACCGGGAGCCCGTGATGGCGCCCGGCGAACCGCCCGGCCTGCTGCGGATGGGCCCCGGCGAGGCCGCGGCGTTCGGGCGCGGCGAGCCCGGCCGTCCGGCCCCCATCCCCCTGCCCGACCAGGGCGTCTCCCGGCGCGCGGGGGAGGTCACCGCCGCCGAGGACTACTGGCGGCTGTCCAACTTCAGCACCTCCGCCACCTACGTGGTGGAGAACCTGGAGGGCGCGGGCGAGCACGTCAAGGTGGCGCCCGGCCGGCTCGGCGCGCCCGTCCCGTTCGAGTTCTCCCGGGTGCTGCTGCCCGCCCTCGGCGAACCCGCCTCGTTCAAGGTCTTCGCCCCGCAGCACGCCTACCTGGAGAGCCGGGCCGGCGGCATCGGCGGCGAACCCACCGTCAGCCCGTTCGCCCTCGACCCGACCGCCAAGTACTTCCTGGTGCTGCTCGCGCTCTGCGAGCCCCGGCTGCGCTCGCCCTCCGCCGCCGTCGTCCCCGGTGTGACGGACGTGCTGGCCCGGCTGCGTGCCCTGCCCTCCTGCCACGGCCTGACCCGCTCGGCGGTCAACTACCACATCGACTACCTGGTGTGGACGAAGCTGCGGCTGCGCGAGCCCTACGAGGACGGCCCCGGCGGCGGCAAGCGCGAGGAACTCGCGGCCCTGGCACTGAAGTTCGACCTCGTCCGGGAGGAGCACCTGGCCCTGCTCCCGCCCCGGCGCCCGGCCGCCCGGCCGTGAGGCCCGCCGGCCGGGCGCCCGACGGGCGGCCGCCCGACGAGCCGGCGTCCGAGCAGCGGCTGCCGGAGAAGGACCAGCCCCTGCCGGACCAGCAGTTCGAGGTACCGGCCGGTTACCGGCTCGCGGGCTACCGCACCGGCGCCTACCTCGGGGCCGGCGCCTGGGGCAGCGTGTACGCGGCCGAAGGCCTCGACGGCACCCCGGCCGCCGTCAAACTGCTCAGCCCCGCCCGGCTCAGCCCCGGCCAGTGCCGGAGCATGACGGAGGCCGCCCGCAGCGAGATGCGCTTCAGCCGCCGCGCCGACCACCCCCACCTGATCCGCACCCTCGCCGTGACGGTCGTCGACGACCCGGCCCACCCCGGCCTGGACGGCGCCGTCGCCCTGGTGATGGAACGCGCCGCCCGCAGCCTCCAGGACGTCCTCGCCGCCGCCCGCCCCGGCACCCCGGTGCCCGGCGCCGAACGCGTCCTCACCGAGGTCTGCGCCGGGCTCACCCACATGCACCGGGGCGGCTGGGTGCACGGGGATCTCAAACCGGCCAACATCCTGCTGATGCCCGACGGCACCGCCAAGATCGCGGACTTCGGCCTCACCGCCGAACTGGAGGGCACCCACGCCTACGCGCCGCCGTTCGGCTCACCCGACCACGTCCCGCCCGAGTGGTGGTCCGAGCGCACCGGGGCGCGCGGCGTCGCGGTGCGCCCCAGCGCCGACATCTGGGCCTTCGGGGTGATCGCCCACCAGGTGCTCACCGGCGGCCTGCACCCGTTCCTCGGCGCCACCGCCCGAGCCCGCTCGCTGGCCGCCCAGGCGTACGCGCGCGGCGCGGCGCCGCTGAGGCTGGACGAGGCGCTGCCCGGGCCCTGGCGGGCCGTGGTCACCGCCTGCCTGGCCCCCGGGCGGGAGGAGCGGGCCCGCACCGACCTCGCCGCGCTGGTCGCCCGGGCCGGCGCGGGTCCGGCCTGCCGCCGCGGCGGCGCCCTGCGGGCCGCCACCGGCCTGCTGGCCTGCGCCGCCACCGTCCTCGCCCTGACCGGGGCCCCCGAGCCGGAGGCCGCGGAGCGAGGCGCCGCCGTACCCGTCGCGGGGTCGGCCGCCCACCCGGCCGTCCACCCTGCCGCGCCCCCGCTGCCCGGCGCGATCCCGGCCGGCTCCGACGTCCCGGTGGCCTACCGCGGCATGATCGAGCTCGCCGCCCGGCGCTGCCCCGAGCCCGAGATCACCCCGGCGCTGCTGGCCGCGATGCTCAAGGCCGAGAGCGGCTTCGACCCGAACGCGGCCCGCCCCGAGACCGGCGAGTACGGCATCGCCATGTGGACGCCCGCCGTCTTCGACGCCTGGTCGAAGGCGGCGGCCCACGACGGCCCCAAGTCCTACCTGGACCCGGGCGACGCGATCGCCGCGATGGGCAACTACGTCTGCTGGCTGGACCAGCAGATCAAGCACCGGGGTCTGACCCGCGACCTGCCGGCCCTGGTGACCGCCGCCTACCGGACCAGCGACAAGACCGTGGCGGCCGCCGGAGGCGTCCCGGAACGGGTCCGCCCACACGTCGACAAGGTGCTCCGGTACCTCGCCGACTACGGCGGGTGACCAGGCAAAACGGGATGAGTTGTGCCACATCCGCCCGTATCCCGGCGCGGGCAACCGGGTGGGCGGCCCCCGGTCTGGGATGCTCGGCGGCATGATCACGAAGCTCCGCGCGGCCGCCGCGCAATGGACCGTCGTCGTTCCGGTGGTGTCGTTCGTCGTCCTGGCCCTGACCTGGCACCGGGACCTGCCCGGTTGGGTGGTGGGCGTCGTCGCCTGCTTTCTGGCCGGCGCGGTGCTCGCCGCCGTGCACCACGCCGAGGTGATCGCGCACCGGGTCGGGGAACCCTTCGGATCGCTCGTGCTCGCGGTGGCGGTCACCGTGATCGAGGTCGCGCTGATCGTGACGCTGATGGCCGACGGCGGTTCCAAGTCCGCGACTCTGGCCCGGGACACCGTGTTCGCCGCCGTGATGATCACCTGCAACGGCATCCTCGGCCTGTCCATCCTGGTCGCCGCGGTCAAGTACCGGACCGCCGTCTTCAACGCCGAGGGCACCGGCGCCGCGCTCGCCTGCATCGGCACCCTCGCCACCCTCAGCCTGGTGCTGCCGACCTTCACCACCAGCTCCCCGGGTCCGCAGTTCTCCACCACCCAGCTGGTCTTCGCGGCCACCGCCTCGATCGTGCTGTACGGGCTGTTCGTGACCACCCTGACCTTCCGGCACCGGGACTACTTCCTGCCGGTGACCCCCGAGGGCCGGGTGCTCGACGAGGAGGACCACGCCGCGCCGCCGACCGCCAAGGCCGCCTGGATCAGCCTGATGCTGCTCGGCGTGGCCCTGGTCTCCGTGGTCGGCCTCGCCAAGGGCGTCTCGCCGACCATCGAGCACGCCGTGGACGACGCCGGACTGCCGCACTCCGTCGTCGGCGTCGTGATCGCCCTGCTCGTCCTGCTGCCGGAGACCATCGCGGCGCTGCGCGCGGCCCTGCGCAACCGGGTGCAGACCAGCCTCAACCTGGCCCTCGGCTCGGCGCTCGCCAGCATCGGCCTGACCATCCCGGCCGTCGCGATCGCCTCCTCCTGGCTCTCCGGCCCGCTCGACCTCGGCCTCGGCCCGGCACACATGGTGCTGCTGACCCTGACCATCGTGCTCGGCACCCTGACGGTCATCCCGCGCCGGGCCACCCCGCTCCAGGGCGCCGTGCACCTCGCCGTGCTGGCCGCCTACGTGGTGCTGGCGCTGAACCCCTGACGCCGCCGTAGCAGTTCCACGGAGCCCCTGCCGTCCGACACCGCCGTCGGAACCAGGGGCTCCGTGGTTTCCGGGGGGCGTGTGCCGGGCGGCGGCCCGCCGACGGGCCGGGCGCCGTCTTCACCGTGGTGGCCAACGGCGGGCTCCGGCCCGGCGGGTGGCCGCGCAGCCGCCCCGGTGGCCGGTATTGACCGGTCATCGGGGCGGGCCCGCGTGTCGGGGCGGCGGGCGGGTGCCGTGGTTCTCTATCGTCCGTCTCGGACCGCCGAGTCCGGCCGCGTCCGGATGTCCCCGTCCGAACGAACCTGTCCGAATGACCTGTCCGAGTCCGTCCGGGCCCCCTGCGGCCCCGTCGGGCCCGCAGTCGATCCGACCCCGTGGGAGTGCGTGATGCCCGGCCCAGAGCAGCAGGTGCCCGCAGACGGCGGCCGGGCCCCCCGGCCCGTCCGGACCGAGGAGAGCGCCGACGTCATCGTGGTCGGCGCAGGCCCGGCCGGCTCCACCGCCGCCTACCACCTCGCCCGCACCGGCCTGGACGTCCTGCTGCTGGAGAAGTCCGCGTTCCCGCGCGAGAAGGTCTGCGGCGACGGCCTCACCCCCCGCGCCGTCAAGCAGTTGACCGACCTCGGCATCGACGTCTCCGAGCAGGCCGGCTGGCTGCACAACCAGGGGCTGCGGCTGATCTCCGGCCGGCGCGCGCTGGAGTTCGACTGGCCCGAGCTGTCCGCCTACCCCGGCCACGGACTCGTCCGCCGGCGCGCCGACTTCGACGAACTGCTCGCCCGCCGGGCCGCCTCGGCCGGCGCCCGGCTGATCGAACGGGCCAACGTGGCGGGCCCGTTGGTGGACGAGCGGAGCGGCCGGATCACCGGCGTCACCGCGAAGCTCGGCGACGAGCGCCGGCCCGTCAGCTACCAGGCGCCGGTCGTGGTCGCCGCCGACGGCAACTCCACCCGCCTCTCCGTCGCGATGAAGCGCTACCGCCGCACCGACCGCGCCATGGGCGTCGCCTACCGCACCTACTTCACCACCCCCCGCCACCAGGACCGCTACCTGGAGGCCTGGCTCGACCTGCGCGACCCGGGCGACCCCGCCCGCCGCCTGCTGCCCGGCTACGCCTGGGTGTTCGGCATGGGCGACGGCACCGCCAACGTCGGCCTCGGTGTCCTCGACACCGCCCACGTCGACCTCGACTGGCGGGACCTGCTCCGCCGCTGGTGCGACAGCCTGCCGCCCGCGTACGGCTACACCCCCGACGCCGTCACCGAGCCCGTCCGCGGCTCCGCCCTCCCGATGGGCCTCAACCGCCAACCCCACTACGCCGACGGTCTGCTGCTCATCGGTGACGCCGGCGGCACGGTCAGCCCCGGCACCGGCGAAGGCATCGCCTACGCGATGGAATCCGGCCGCTACGCCGCCGAGACCATCGTCCAGGCCCTCGCCCGGCGCACCGACCGCGGCCGTGAACTGGCCCTGCGCGCCTACCCGCAGGCGCTGCGCTCCGCCTACGCCGGCTACTTCGCGCTCGGCCGCCTCGCCGCCGACCTGCTCGGCCGGCCCAGGCTGCTCGGCGCGGCCGGCGCCGCCGGGCTCGGCCACCCGGCGCTGCTGAAGGTGGCGTTCCGGCTCATGGTCAACCTCACCGAGCCCAACTCCAAGGACGCCCTCGACCGGCTGCTGCACCTGGTCGGGCGGGTCGCGCCGGGGCGCTGACGGGGGCCGGCCGCGCGGGGTGTCCGGACCGGTGCCGGACCGCTCATTCTTTCGGGTGAACCGGTCCGGTGTCCCGGGGTTGGCCGGAACCGGAGAATTCGGTACGCCGTCGGCCTAGTCGTGTTGACGGATGATCAGCTGATCCGCTTGCCTGGTGCCGAAACGGACACGGAGGGTGAGCGGCACGCCCCCTCCGTGCGACCCCCCCTTCACGACGGAGACACCGTGCGCCTTCGCCTTCGCCTGCTCGTCGCGCCACTCGCCGCGGCCGCCGCCCTGATCGCCCCGAGCATCCCGGCCGCCGCGGCCGACACCGCCACCGCGGGCACCTCCACCGCGGGCACCTCCGCCCGGGCCGCCACGCCCGCCGACGAGTGCTCCGCCGACTTCCACCAGGGTGACAAGCGGCTCGGCCCCGCCGACCTGCCCACCACCGGCCGGGTCGGCAGGGAACTCGTCGGCTACCAGCGCACCGGCTCCCTGAGCGAGCAGCAGTTCCTCACCACCTACTACGACCCGGCCGGCAACAACGGCGCCGGCGGCTGGATCTACCCGCCGTCCGACGGCTACGTCACCCTGCCCGACGGCACCCCGGTCGAGTTCGATCTCACGCTCTACCCGAACCAGAACATCGACCGCTACGGCAGCGAGTACGGCGCCTTCCTCGCCCCCGAGGGACTGCCCTACTCCACCCGCTCGATCCCGCCGCAGAGCCTCGACGGCACCCCGCCGGCGGGCTGCAACTACCACGACTACAAGGTGGTCAAGCCCTTCAAGGTGCACGCCGGCCCGATCGCCCCGTGGTTCGGCCAGCCCGGCTGGGGCCTGCAGTACCAGCTCGACGCGGCCCTGGTGCCCGGCGGCCCGGCCAAGCTGAACGTGCTCTGGCTGGTCGACAACGGGTACCTGTCCCGGATCGTCTGACCCGGCCGTCCGGGCGGCGCACAGCGGGCCCGCCGTGCGCCGCCCCGCTCACCGGAAGCCATCGGGGGGCGGGGGGCGGATTCCCCGCCGGGAGAATTCGTTGGCGGGAACCGGAACGGGCGGGATAGGAAAGCCGGATGAGCACCACCGAGACCTCCACCGAGACGTCCACCGAGCGACGCGTCCTGCGGCCCGCCACCCTCGACCTGGGCGACGTCGTGCTGCGCCCCTGGGGCCGGGCCCTCGACGTGCCCGGCGGCACCGTCCCCGCCCTGCTGGCAGCCGCGGCCGACCCGGAGATCGCCCGCTGGAACCCGCTGCGCATCGCCGACCCGGCCGGCGCCGAGGCCTACCTCGACCGCTGCGACACCGGCTGGGCCGAAGGGAGCGCGGCCGCCTTCGCGATCACCGACGCCCTCGACGGGGCGCTCCACGGCAACGCCTTCCTGGGCTGGACCGACCAGTCGGACGGCATCGCCACGGTCGGCTACTGGCTGCTCCCCACCGCCCGCGGCCGGGGCATCGCCACCCGTGCCGTCGCCGCCGTCACCCGTTGGGCCGTCGCCACCGCCGAGGCCCGCCGCATCGAGCTCTGGCACGCGGTCGGCAACGAGGCCTCCTGCCGCGTCGCCGACCGCGGCGGCTTCCGCCACGAGGGCACCACCCGGGCCTCCTACCGCTACGGCGACGGCGACCACGTCGACGAGCACCTCCACGCCCGCCTCGCCAACGACCCGGACGCCGGGTAGCCGGGTTCGCCGACCGGCCGACGACCGGCCGCCGTGCCGGTCCTCCCGCTGCCGGGAAACCGGTGGGCCGCAGGCTGCGCGCACGGCGGGGGAGCGGCCTAACCTGGAAGGGCGCGTACGGTGCGTGGCCCGGGAAGGGAAACGGTCGGCCATGACGGTGATCTCGGCGGCTCTCTTCGGTACCGATTGGCGCCCTGCGCCGGCCGGCTCCGCCGAACTGCTGCGCGAGTGCGCCGCCCGGGGCTGGACGGTCGTGCTGACCGGGCCCGGGCCGGGCGGGGCACCGGCCCTGACCGTGACCGCCCCCGGGCGTGACCCGGTGCGGGCCGCGCTGGAACTGGTCGGCGGCACACCGCCGCACGCCGTGGCGGTGGCCGGCAGCGTGCGCGAGGTGCTGGCGGCGAGGCGGGCCGGGGTGCCGTGCGTCGCGCTGGCGGCCGGTGTGGACGCCGGTCCCGAGCTGCGGGCGGCGGGCGCGGTCGAGGTCCACCGCGACGCCGACGCCCTGCTGCGCGTCCTGGACGACAGCCTGCTGGCCCGTCCCCGGGCCTTTGGCCCCGTGGGCGCCGCCGCCGGCGCCGCACCACACGCCGTAACCGGCGGCCCCCTGAGCGGTTAGCGCCTGCCCGGACCGGGCAACCGCCCGGGTGCGAGCACGTCACCGGAAGTGTCGGAGGTGACCGAGATGGACGGACCCGCGTTGAGCGGATGGGAGCGACGGCTTCTTGAGGAGATCGAGTCCGATCTGCGCCAGGACACGCGCCTCGACCGGAAGTTGAGCACGATGGGCGCCAAGCCGCCGAGCCGGGCCCGGCGCGTGCTGCGTGGCGTCGGGCGCCGCCTGTCCGCCGGGGTGGTGCTGACCGCCCTGGTGATGTCCGCGATCTGCCTCAGCATCGGCGTGCGGACCCCGACCACCGCGGTGCTGACCGCCCTCGGGCTGGTGTGGGCGGCCTCGGTGGCGGCGGCGATCGCCACCTCGGCGCTGCTGCGCCGCCGGGCCGCGGGCCGGGACCGGGCTGCGGGCCGGGACCGGGGCGAACGCCGTGCCGAACCCCCCGACCGGGACGAGCGCCGCGAACGCCGCCCCTGGGACCAACCGGAGGCGTGATGACCACCGACCTGTGGGAGTACCGACCGGGCCCCCACCACGCTGCCGAACTGAACCTGACCGGGTACGAGGTGCAGGCGACCGACGGCCCGCTCGGCCGGGTCGAACAGGACACCGGGGACCACCTGCTGGTCGACGCCGGGCCCTGGGTGGCGGGCACCAGGCTGTCCGTCCCGGTCGGCCTGGTGTCGCGGATCGACCACCTGGAGCTGACCGTCCACCTGGACTGCCCGCGCGCCAGGCTCAGCCCCGCCCCGCCCGCCGCCGTCCACCTGGGTTCCGCCTGCGACCCGCACCGGCACTGAGCCATGGGCTGGCCGTCCACCACGCTCACCGGCCGGACGATCGCCTTCCTGGTCGCGCCGTACGGGGCGGAGCAGGTCGAGCTGACCTCGCCGTGGCAGGCGGTGGCCGAGTCCGGCGGCACCCCGCGGTTGCTGTCCACCGGGCCCGGCCGCGTCCAGGCCGTCCGGCACCGGGCCCCGGGCGACACCTTCGCCGTCGACCTCCTCGTCGCCGGGGCGCGGTCGTCCGCCTTCGACGGCCTGGTCCTGCCCGGCGGCGTCGCGAGCCCCGACGCGCTACGGCTGGACGAGGCCGCGGTGGCCTTCGTCCGCGCCTACTGCGCCTCCGGCCGCCCGGTCGCCGCGATCTGCCACGCCGCCTGGACCCTGATCGAGGCCGACGCCGTCCGCGGCCGCACCCTCACCTCCTGGCCGAGCCTGCGCACCGACCTGCGCAACGCCGGAGCCCACTGGGTGGACGAGGACGTGCACGTCTGCCGCGCCGGCCCCGGCCCCCTCGTCACCAGCCGCCGACCCGCCGACCTGCCGGTCTTCAACGACACCCTGGTCACCGAGTTCGTCCACGCGGCGAAGCGGCGGAAGGGCTGAACCCCCTTCCCGGGGCGGTCAGTCGCCGCGCAGCCGGACGAAGGCGGCGGCGGGTGGGCGGCCGGTGAGGGTCAGTTCGGCGCGCAGCGGGCCGGTGAGGGGGTGGACCGGGCCGTGCTCGGGGTCGGTGACGGGCGGGCCGGCGAGGGGGCGGGCGGCCTCGGCGACCTCGCGGGCCTGGACCGGGGTGAGCCGGGGGGTGCTGAGGAGCACCCGGCCGTCGTCGAGTTCGAGGACGAGGGCGTGCGGACGGGAGGCCGGACCGGTGAAGGCCCGGACGGTGGCGTCGAGGGTGTCGCTGCGGCGGTACTTGACCCAGGCGCGGCCGGCGCCGCGCGGGCGGTAGGGGGAGCCGGCGGCCTTGCAGACCAGGCCCTCGACACCGGTGTCGGCGAGGCGGGTCATCCAGTCCAGCGCCTCCGTCCGGTCGGTGGTGGCCAGTACCGGCTGGATCGGCGGCGGGACGTCGGCCAGGGCGGCGAGCAGCAGCCGACGGCGGTCGGTGAGCGGCAGCCGGCGCAGGTCGCGGCCCGGCAGGGCGAGCAGGTCGAAGGCGATCAGGCCGAGGACGACGTCCGGGGCGGCGGCCCGGGCCCGGCGGGTGCGCAGCAGTTCCCCGAAGGCGAACCGGCCGGCCCGCCAGGCGACGAGTTCGGCGTCCAGCACCAGCCCTTCGGGCAGTCGGGCGACGGCGGCGGCGATCGACGGGAACTCGGGGGCGAGGTCGCGGCCGGTGCGGGACTGCAGGACGGGCGGGCGGGCGCCGCGGGCGAAGGCGACGCAGCGGAAGCCGTCCAGCTTCAGCTCGTACTGCACGCCCGCGCCGCCCAGGCCGCCGGCGGGCGGGACGGCGGTGACGGCGGCGGGGCGCATCACCTCGACGGGCGGGTGGAGCACCTGGCGGGGCTGCTCCGGCCGGGTCGCCGGGCCGGCCGGGAGCGGCCGGGCCCGCTCCGGGTCCAGCAGCGGGGCGAACAGGTCGCCGTGGGCGGTGAGGCGATCCGGCACCTCGGCGAGGGTGAACACCAGGTCGTCCGCCGTGCCGGCGCGCTCCAGCTCGGCCCAGGTCAGCGGGGTGGAGACCGTCGGCAGCGGCCGGGCCCGGAGGGTGTACGGCGCGGCGGTGGTCTTCCCGGCGTTGTTCTGCGACCAGTCGACCAGTACCCGGCCGGCCCGCCGGGCCTTCGCCATGGTGTGCACCACCAGCTCCGGGTGGTCGCCCTCCAGTGCGGCGGCGAGCGCCTTCGCGTACGCCGAGACCCGGGTGCTGGGGGTGGGCTCGATCGGGACGAGCAGGTGCAGGCCCTTGGAGCCGGAGGTCTTCACCCAGGCCGCCAGGCCGTCCGCCGCGAGCCGCTCGCGCAGCAGGACGGCGACGGTGCGGCAGGTGAGGACGGAGGCGCCCGCCCCGGGGTCGAGGTCCAGGACGAGACGGTCGGCGAGCCCGGGCGCGGCCGCGTGCCACTGCGGGACGTGCAGCTCCAGACAGCCCAGGTTGGCGGCCCAGAGGAGCGCGGCGCCGTCGTCGAGGACCACCTGGCGCAGGTCGCCGCCGCTGCTCGGCACCTCGACGGTGCGCACCCAGCGAGGGGTTCCGGCCGGCGGGTTCTTGGCGATGAACACCTCGGCCTCCACCCCGTCCGGGCAGCGCAGGAAGGAGACCGGGCGGTCGCGCAGGTGGGGGAGCAGGGCGTCGTGCACGGCGGCGTAGTAGCGCAGCACCTCGCCCTTGAGGGTGCCGGTGCGCGGGTAGTACACCTTGTCGAGGTGGGAGAGCGCGAGGGTGCGCCCGTCCACCGTGAGCTGCGGCATTGGGTGCTCCCCGGAGCCTGGGTGGGCCTGTGCGTGGCCCCCGCAGCCAGTCTGCCCGGGCGGCGGCGGGGGCGCAGCCGGTCCACCGGCGTCGGAGGCGGGCCGCTCAGCCCCGCGCGGGGGCGGCGGGCCGCGGCGCACCCCGGTAGGTGCCGAAGTACCACTGGTTGCCCTCCGGGTCGGCGGCGGCGAAGTCGCGCGAGCCGTAGTCCGTCTCGGTGAGCGCGGTGGTGATCCGGGCCCCGGCGGCGACGGCGCGGTCGTGCACGCCGTCCGGGTCCGCGGTGACCACGTACGCGGTGAAACCGCCCGGCCGGCCCGGGCAGGGCGCGCCGCCCTCGGGCGTCTCCCGGTCGGAGCCCAGCATCACGCCGCCGCCCTCCGGCCAGGCCAGTTCGGCGTGGGCGACGAACCCGCCCTCACCGTAGGCGACGACCTCCTGGAAGCCGAAGGCGTCGACCAGGAAGCGGATCAGGGCCCGGGCGTCGGTGGCGCGCAGGCTGGGCCAGACCTGAGGGGCGGGGGCGGTGCCGTCCATGGCTGTCTCCTCGGGGGGGGGCTGGTTGCTTACGCCTCCCACTCTGCGGCCGCCGCACCCGCCCCGCCTTGGACGTTTCGGAACTTCGCCTCCTCCGGCCCCTCCGCCGCCAGCCACGCGCTCGGCGCCGCCCCGGCCAACGCGCGGAACTCCCGGGCCAGGTGCGCCTGGTCGAAGTACCCGCAGCGGACGGCCAGGTCGCCGAGCCGGGGCGGCGGCGCGGCGGCCAGCAGATGGCGGGCCCGGTCGAAGCGGATCACCCGGGCGGCGGCCTTCGGCGTCAGACCGGTCTCCCGGCGGAACCGCTCCTGGAGGTGCCGGGCGCTCCAGCCGGTCTCCCGGGCCAGCGCCGCCACCGGCAGGGCGCCGTTGCTGCGCCGCAGCGCCCGCCAGGCCCAGCCGACCTCCGGCGGCACCTGCCCGGACGGGCGGGCGGCCCGCAGCAGCGTCCCGTCCAGCACGGCGAAGCGCTCGGACCAGGTGCGCGCGGACCGCAACTGCTCCTGGAGGCGCGGGCCGAGCCGCCCCAGCACCTCCTCCGCCGGGAGGTCGATCCCGGCCAGCTCGCCGGCGGGCAGCCCGAACAGCGCCCGGGCGGCCAGCGGGTGCACGGCGATCTGCACGCCGGACTGCCGGCCGTCGTGGGTGATCAGCGCCGGACCGGTGTGCAGGCCGCCGAGCAGCGTCGGGTAACTGCCGGGCGGCTGCGCCGGGTCGGGGTGCCCGGCGATCACCAGCGGCTCGTCCAGGGTGAGGATGAACGTGAGGTACGGGGACGGCAGGCCGCGGTGCAGGGCGGGCGGGATGCCGCGCTGGCGGTACCCGGAGTACCAGGCCACGTACGGGCGCAGCGCGGGCGCGGGCCGGGCGCGGACGGCTTCGTCGATCCGGCCGGTGGCGGTGTCCGCGCCGGCTGGGGACGTCTCGGGGGTTTCCGTCGTCACGTTCCCAGTATCGACCGCCCGGGCCCGGCCGGTCCCCCGTACCGGCCGGGCCCTTCGAGGGTGCCGCGCGGCGGGGGCGGGTGTCTTGGACAAACGCGCACCGGGGCCGCCGAGTTCGGCCGCCCTGCGGGCGTCCCGGTGGGGCGGCTGTCTCGCTTAGTGGATCATCCTTTCTTACCAGGCGAGATGGGCGCACACTGGTGGGCATGGGAAAGCAGTACGAGAGCATCGACGGCAGGCTGCGGGAGTTCATCGAACGGCAGCCCGTCTACTTCGTCGCGACCGCGCCCCTCTCCACCGACGGGCACGTCAACGTCTCACCCAAGGGCCGCTCCGGCACGCTCGTGGTGATCGACGAACTCACCCTCGCCTACCTGGACTTCGGCGGATCCACCGCCGAGACGATCGCTCACCTGCGGGAGAACGGCCGGATCACGCTGATGTGGTGCGCCTTCGACGGCCCGCCGACCGTGGTGCGGGTGCACGGCCGGGGCGAGCCGGTGTTCCGTGACGACCCGCGCTTCGCCGGGCTGTTGGGCCGCTTCGACCCGGCCGTCGACGGCTCCGGGTTGCGTGCGATCGTGCTGGTGCGGGCCGAACGGGTCAGCGACTCCTGCGGGTTCGCCGTCCCGCTGATGGACTACCGCGCCGACCGCGAGCTGCACGCGCAGTTCTTCGGCCGCAAGGACGAGGAGGAGTTCAGCACCTACTGCGAGGGCAAGCAGTACGTCGGCACCAGCATCGACGGCCTCCCCGCTCTCCCGCTGCCGCTCCCGCCCCGGCCGGACAGGACGTAGCGGCTCTCTTTCCGTCAGGCCCGCGCTACGGGCAGGGTTCCTCGACGCGCATCACCGTCAGGCCGATCACCTGCCCGGTCAGCACCTCGCCGGCCGCCGGGCTCTGCCCGCACACCCGCCACTCCCACTGCACCACCACGACCCGCCCCCGCGGATCGGCGTCCCGCACGCTGACCGGGTACCAGAGGGGCAGCAGCGCCCGTGCCGCCAGGACGGTCTGGCCGCGCAGCTCGGGCATCGGCGGGTGGGGCGGGCTGGGTGCGGGGATCGCGTAGCCGGGCCGGTCGTCCGGCGGCAGCGTACGGCCGGGATCGGTGTGCGGATCGCAGGCGGCCAGCCCGAGCGAGGCCACGAGCACGAGCAGGGTCCAGGTGCGGCGCATGATCCCCCCGGTGGAATTCGCCTACGGTCCCGGCGAACCGACCGTACCTGCCGTGCGGTGCGCCGGATCGGTTCGTGACCGGCTCGCGGCCGGAACGTCGCCACCTCGGTACTCGCTCGGGCCCCCGGGGTGGCTCGTGCCGGAGCGGAACGGCGCCGCCGGTCGCGCTACGGACGGCAGTCATCCGGTTGCCCTGCGTGTCGGATGGGGGGAGCGTGATGGTCATGATACGAACCCTGCGTGCGGCCGCCCTGGCCGCGCTCTCCGCAGTCCTCATGGCCTGGCCGGTCCAGGCCGTCGCCGCCCCGCGCGCGGAGCGGTCGGCGACCGCGCGGCTGTCCGTCGAACTCTGCCCGCCCCGGGGCCCGGTGGTCCCGGGCGAGAGCGGGATCCTGGAGGTGCGCGTCACCAACCAGGGCCCGGCGGCGACCACCGATCCGACCCTGGTGGTCGTGCATCTGCCCCCGCCGGGCGTGGTGAAGTCGGCCGACCCGCCGGTGGAGCTGACGTACTTCGGGACGGGCAGCTCCTACGCCGTCCCGGCCGGCCTGGCGCCGGGGGCCACGTCCGTGGAGCGGCTGTCGCTGTACGTGGCGCCGATCACCTCTCCGTTCACCACGATCAGCGGTGACGTGCAGGCCTTCTACCCGGGCGACCCGGACCAGTCCGGCCACACCACGCCGTACAGCTTCACCACCGCCGACACCCAGGCCCACTTCATGGTCGGCGCCTCCTCCGCCTGGCAGGCCGGGCACCCGGTGCCGCAGCCGGGCGACCTCACCGGCGCACCCGGGGCCACCATTGACCTGCCGCTGTGGGTGTACAACGCGGGTCCGTCGTACTCGACCCACCCGATCGACGTGCGGATCACCGTGCCGGAGCACACCACACTGACCAGCCCGACGCCGTCCGGCTGCACGGCCACCGGGCCGCGGACCCTGACCTGTCACTACGGGGTCGGGCCGCGCTACCACGACGCGATCTTCATCGACCCGGCCGTGGTGATCGATCCGGCGACGACCGCCGGCCAGGTGCTGCCCGGCGGGACGCTGGACGTGGCCGGGCGGGAGGACTGCCCCTCGCCCGACTGGCACACCGACTTCTCGGTGACGGTGGCGGCCGGCGGCCCGCCCGGCGGCGGTCCGGAACGGGCCCCGGTCCGGTAGCCCGGCTCGCTCGACCGCCGTCCGCGGACCGGCGCGTGCGGTCGGCCGCAGCGGGCGGGAACGCGACGACGCCGCCGCACCCGGGGAGGGTGCGGCGGCGTCGGGGGCCCGGGACAGGCGGGCCGGGGGGGGGTGGGACTACTTGCCCAGACCGGCCTTGACGGAGCAGATCGGCCAGGCGCCGGGGCCCTGCGAGGCGAGGACCTTCTCGCCGATGGCGATCTGCTGCTCCTTGGTGGCCTGGTGGGCCTGCGGGGCGTACGCGGTGCCACCGAAGGCGGCCCAGGTGCTGGAGGTGAACTGCAGGCCGCCGAAGAAGCCGTTGCCGGAGTTGACGGCCCAGTTGCCGGTGGCCTCGCAGGAGGCGACCTTGTCCCAGACGGTGGCCGGCGCGGCGGAGGCGCTGGTGGCCGTGACGAGGCCGGCGACCGGCAGGGCGGTGATCGCCCCGGCCATCAGAGCCATCCGGACGCGGTTGCGGCGCTTCGGGGTGGCGGTGGTGGTGGCAGCGGCAGTCTCGTTACGGAAGGTCATGCGGGTCCTTTCGGAGGAGGCTGCGAGCGCGCGGAACCAGGCCCTCGGAAGGCCGTTGGTTTCGGGGGACACGTCACTCGCGTGGTCCGGCACCGTTCCGGTTCCGGGGCGGTGAAGCCGACCGGAGCGGAGTGCTTGGTGCAACGGATTCGAAGGTACGGGGGCGATTGAGGCGGTTTCAAGGATTTGGAGGTTTAGGCACGTCAGGGGGCTGTTACCGGGCGTAAGGATCAAGGAAATGACATGATTTGGCCCGATTTGCCACCATTTGCAAGATCAAACCACCCGGCGAAGTGGCCTGCGTCACGCCGAACGCCGTGTGAGCCCGCGCACATCGTCGACAGCGCGTGACGCCCCGCGAGCCCCCGGTGGCGAAATCGCCGCACCGTCCGGCGCCCCGGGTGGCCCGCACCACAACGCTCACCGGGAGGCCCCCCTCCGCTCACGCACGGTGGCGGGCATAGCCTCGGGGCCATGAGCAACGAGAGCGATGCAGAGGACGTGGAGGCCGTCGGCGGCGCCGGGGAGCCCGGGACGGCGGCGGCCCCCGCGGGCTTCGAACTGGGGACGGACGGGCCCAAGGTGATCCTGGCGGGGCTGGACGGCTCCGACTCCTCCTGGCGCGCCACCGCCTACGCCGCCGGGCTCGCCCGCCGCCAGGGCGCCACCCTCGCGGTCGCGTACGTCCAGCCGATCCTGGGCGCGGCCACCGCGCTGGCCGGCGCCGCGGTGGAGGAGACCACCCAGGAGATCGCCGACGAGCTGCTGGCCGCCCTGCGCGAGGCCGAGCACCACGTGAAGGAGGTGTGGCGAGTGGAATGGCGCTTCCTCACCATGCGCGGCGACCCCTATACGGGGCTGGCCAAGCTCGCGGACGAACTGCGCGCCGACGCCGTCGTGGTCGGCGCCTCCGAGCAGGCCGGGCACCGGGTGATCGGCTCGGTCGCCGTCCGCCTGGTGAAGGCGGGCCGCTGGCCGGTCACCGTGGTGCCGTAGCGCGGCCGGGCCGCCCGGCGGGCGGCCCGGCGGCGGCGGGTAGGGTGCGTGACCATGACGGAAACGCCGGGCGCGCACCCCACCGGGCCCGCCCACCCGACCGGCAGCGACCTGCACCTCGACCTCCCCGCCGTCGGGGGCCGCCGTGCCGCGCTGATGGCGGCCCTGCGCGAGGCGATCCGCAGCGGCCGGCTCGCACCCGGCACCCGACTGCCGCCGTACCGCGCGCTCGCCGCCGACCTCGGGCTGGCCCGCAACACCGCCGCCGAGGCGTACGCCGAACTCGTCGCGGAAGGCTGGCTGACCGCCCGTCAGGGCTCCGGCACCGCCGTCGCCGAGCGCGCCGAGCCCGTCCCGCCGAGCCCGTCCCCTCGACCCTCCCTGCGGCCGGGGCCCGTCCACGACCTGCGCCAGGGCCAGCCGGACGCCGCGTCCTTCCCGCGCACCGCCTGGCTGGCCGCCGCCCGCCGGGCCCTGACCGCGGCGCCCAACGAGGCCTTCGGGCCCGGCGATCCGCAGGGCCGGCGCGAACTGCGCACCGTCCTCGCCGACTACCTGGCCCGCGTCCGCGGGGTGCGCACCGACCCGGACCGGATCGTGGTCTGCTCGGGTTTCGCCCACGCGCTGCGGCTGCTGTTCGCCGGCGGGGCGCCCGCCCTGCCGCCCGAGTCGACCGGGCCGCTGGCCGTCGAGGCGTACGGGCTGGGATTCCACCGCGGGCTGCTGGCCGCCGCCGGGGTCGCCACCGTGCCCCTTCCGGTCGACGAACACGGCGCCCGGCTCGGCGGGTTGGCGCGCCGTCAGGACGTCCGGACGGCGCTGCTCACCCCCGCCCACCAGTTCCCGACCGGCGGACCGCTGCACGCCGGCCGCCGCGCCGCCGTGGTCGACTGGGCGCGCGGGCGCGGCGGCCTGCTGCTGGAGGACGACTACGACGGCGAGTTCCGCTACGACCGCCAGCCGGTCGGTGCCGTCCAGGGGCTCGACCCCGAGCGGGTGGTCTACCTCGGCTCGGTCAGCAAGAGCCTGTCACCGGCGCTGCGGCTCGGCTGGATGGTGCTGCCGGACCACCTGGTCGACCGGGTGCTCGCCGCCAAGGGTGAACGCGAAGGCTGGGCCAGCGCGTTGGACCAGCTGACCCTCGCCGAGCTGATCGACTCCGGCGGCTACGACCGGCACGTGCGGCGGATGCGCCGCCGCTACCGGGAGCGCCGGGACCAGCTGGTGGCCGCGCTGGCGGCGAGCGCCCCGCACGTCGGGGTCTCCGGCGTCGCGGCCGGCCTGCACGCCGTCCTGCGGTTGGAGCCCGGCACCGAGCGCGCGGTGCTCCAGGCCGCCGCCCGCCGGGGCCTGGGCCTGGACGGGCTCGCCGACTTCCGGTACCCGGGGATCGGCCCGGAGGCCATGCCGGCCATGGACGGCCTGGTCGTGGGCTACGCCACGCCGCCCGACCACGCCTACCCGGCGGCGCTCGCCGCGCTCTGCGACATCCTGCCGCCGCCCGCCTGAACCGGCCGGGCCCGGGGCGTCCGGACCGGCACCGAACCGCCGGGCGACCGGCGCCGGCCGGCCGGCCGGAGCGGCGGGCGAAGCATAGGGCCCCGGGCGGGGGAGTGGGGGCGGAACGCGGCCGGGGTGGTCCGCGGTGTCCGCCCCCGACTCGTGCGTCGGTACGGACCGGGGCGGAGCGGGGCAACGGAACCGGTACCGAGCCCTACGCTCCTTGGTCATGCGCAGAACACATTCGAGCCGTGTCGCCCTCGCCGCGTGCCCGGCCCTCGCCGTCGGTCTGCTCCTCTCCGCCACACCCGCCCAGGCCGACACCCCGTTGCCGTTCACGGCCGTCTCCGACCGGCAAACGACCGTCCGGGGCGGCGAGTTCACCCTGACCCTGACGCTCAGCAACCCGTACGACACGCCGATCCAGTTCGTGTACCAGAGCGTTCAGCCGACCTACCAGACCAGTCTGGAGAACGGCCTCAAGTTCACCGCCACGGCCTGCGGCACCCAGACCAACGGCTGCAGTGACAACGTCCACGGCGGGATCGCCCGGTACAACGTGCCGCTCGCCCCCGGTGCCACGAGCAGCTTCACGGTCACCTACACCGTGGCGCCGGACTCGACCTGTGGCGCGGCGACCAGGATCGACTTCTACTCCTACCTGTACTACGAGTACAAGGGGGGCGAGGCCAAGAACTCCGGCATCGTCGGCATCCCCGGCAGTCAGATCGCCTGCGCCTGACGCATCGCCCGACCGGCGCTCCCTCGCCGTTTCCCCGTCGCACCCCCACTGCGCATCCCCGATCCCCCGTCAGGTGCCGGCCGCCCCCGTCCCGGCACCTGACGGGCCGTTCGCGTGCCCGGATCCCGGCGGCGGTCCGCTCCCGCCGATGTCGTACGGGAGGTACGCCGCCTGTCCGCTGCCTACTGCCCGCTGTCCACGCGCGGGCGGGGCGTCGGTCGCGCGGGATCCGCGACGGGGAACGGATGTTCTCGCGACCCGGGGCCCGAGCGGAATGGGACTGCTTCAGATTCACCCTATCGGGGGGTAGTCGGCCTCCGCGCGGGCTCGGTCGGGCGATGGTGATCTAGGGTTCCCGATGGGCCGCCGGGAGACGGTGGCCGTGATCGCGATGAATCGCCAACACACCCATCGATGCGCGTATCTGATGATCCATCATGGCATCAGTCGAGGTGGACAGGGGTGACCTAGTCGCCGTCCCACCCTGACCGCGTGATCCGACCAGATGAATGGAGAACCCTGCCGATGCCCGTGGACACGAGCCCGGAGACAGCGCAGGTCCCGCAGCAGTCCAGCCTCACGACGGCCGCTGCCCGCAACCTTGCCACCACGACCAAGTCCGCACCGCAGATGCAGGAGATCACCTCCCGCTGGCTGCTCAAGGTGCTTCCCTGGGTACAGGCCGCCGGTGGCGCCTACCGTGTCAACCGACGGCTCACCTACACCGTCGGCAACGGTGTGGTCGAGTTCATCAAGACCGGTTCCCAGGTCCGGGTGATCCCCGCCGAGCTGGGCGAGCTCGCCCTGCTGCGCGGCTTCGAGGACGAGGAGGTGCTGACCGCCCTCGCCGACCGCTGCGAGCAGCGCGACTTCGGCCCCGGCGAGGTGCTCACCACCCAGGGCGGGGCCGCCGACCGGATCTTCCTGATCGCGCACGGCAAGGTCAACAAGATCGGCACGGGCAAGTACGGCGACGACACCGTGGTCGGCGTGGCCGGCGACGGCGACCGCTTCGGCGACGACGCCCTGCTGAACCCGGACGCCGTCTGGGAGTTCACCGCCACGACCGCCACCGCCGGCGTCGCGCTCACGCTGACCCGCCGCGACTTCGCCGCCATCCGGGACAACTCGCCGAGCCTCCAGGAGCACCTGCTCGGGTTCCTGGCCCTGCCGCAGCAGGCCCAGAACGAGCGCGGCGAGGCCGAGATCGCCATGTCGGCCGGCCACCACGGCGAGTTCGAGCTGCCCGGCGCCTTCGTGGACTACGAGCTCAAGCCCCGTGAGTACGAGCTGAGCGTCGCGCAGACCATCCTCAAGGTCCACACCCGCGTCGCCGACCTGTACAACGAGCCGATGAACCAGATCGAGCACCAGCTCCGGCTGACCATCGAGGCGCTGCGCGAGCGCCAGGAACACGAGCTGGTCAACAACCCGGAGTTCGGCCTGCTCAACAACGCCGACTTCGACCAGCGGATCCAGACCCACTCCGGCCCGCCCACCCCGGACGACCTGGACGAGCTGCTCAACCGCCGCCGCGACCCCGACTACCTGCTCGCCCACCCGAAGACGATCGCCGCGATCGGCCGCGAGTTCAACGCCCGCGGCCTGTACCCCCACCACGTCGACCTCGGCGGGCAGCAGGTGCCGGCCTGGCGCGGGGTGCCGATCCTGCCGTGCAACAAGA
This sequence comes from Kitasatospora sp. NPDC094016, assembly GCF_040304045.1. Classification (NCBI taxonomy): domain Bacteria; kingdom Bacillati; phylum Actinomycetota; class Actinomycetes; order Kitasatosporales; family Streptomycetaceae; genus Kitasatospora; species Kitasatospora sp. NPDC094016. Next base: position 33,450 of record NZ_JBEOUK010000013.1, on the reverse strand, counting down.
TCCCGATCACCAAGGAGAACACCAGCTCCATCCTGGTGATCCGTACCGGTGAGGACAACCAGGGCGTCATCGGCCTGCACCAGAACGGCATCCCGGACGAGTACCAGCCGTCGCTGTCGGTCCGCTTCATGGGCATCGACGAGAAGGCGATCATCTCCTACCTGGTCAGCGCCTACTACTCGGCCGCGATCCTGGTGCCGGACGCGGTCGGCGTCCTGGAGAACGTCGAGATCGCGCACCGCCGCCACTGAGGACGGCCGACAGCGGGGCCGGGCCGTAACCGGCCGACTCGAAGATCGTTTGACCTGATGACGGACGGCCCGCCCCCGAAGGCGGGCCGTCCGCCTGATCGTGCCCCATCACGTCTGATCATGTCCGATCGCGCCTGTCCGCGTTCTCCGTGCGGGCCGGGCGGATCGCCCTGTTCTGATCCCGTCCCCGGCGACCCGAGAGGTGAGTGGAGCCCATGCCGCAGCGCCGGCAGTCCCGACGGATATCGCTGGACGGCGGTGGGGGTGCGGCCTCCGGTCGGCGGACCAGGCTGATCGGCGCCGCGGTCGGCGTGGTCGCGATGTTCGCCCTGGTCGGCGGCGCCTCGGCGGCCGGCGCCGGACGCCACGGCGGCGGGGAGCAGCGGCACGGTACGGCCGTCGACTCCTGCGTCTGCACCGGGACGGACGTGTCGGTGCAGGTCGGGCCGGGCGGGGGCGTGAGCGTCGGGGTCGACGTGGACGTCCAGGTCGGCGTCACCGTCGCCCCGAAGGCCGAGGGCCCCGAGCTCCCGCGCTGGCACCACCCGTGCGGCGGGCACGGGGGCCATGGCGGGGGAGACGACCGGGACCACGACGGGGACCACGACGGGGACTGGTGGCACGGGGGCTGGTGGCACCACCACCATCACCACCCGTACCCCTGCCCGAGCCCCACGCCGACGCCGAGCCCCACCCACACGCCCAGCCCGACGGCGGACCCGTCGCCGAGCGCCACGCCGACGCCCTCACCGACGTCGAAGCCCAGTCCGGCTCCGACACCCGTCCCCACGCAGTCGCCGACCCCCGCGCCGACAACGCCGGTTCCCAGCAGGACACCCGGGCCCACCCCTCCGCCGGCGGCACCCGCGCCCCCTCCGCCGCCCGCGCCGAACCCGCCCGCGCCTCCGGCGCCGGCCCCGGCGGCTCCCCCGGCACCGGCCCCGGCGGCTCCCAGTCCGGACGCGCCGAGCCCGGTGCGCCCGAGCCCGCCGTGGCCGACCCCGGCGGCGCAACCCGTGTACCACGTGCGGGCGGCGCAGCCGCCGGCCCCGCTGCAGCACCACCACAACGCCCCGGCGACGACCACCATGCTGCTGGTCACCGTGCCCGCCATCCTGGCGGCGGCGGCCCTGCGCCCGGGCCGTGGACGCGGCCGCGGCCGCGGCCGTTCCGGGCGGTCCTGACCGCCCCGCCGAGGTGGCCCGCCCCGGCCCCCGGTCCGGCCCTGGAGCCCGACCTGCCCGGCCCGGGGCCGGCCTCGACCCTTTGTTCCGTCACAAGCCGAGCCAGAGAAGGGAGTTCCCATGTCCGAATGGTTGGCGCTGGCCGTCGCGATGGCGGCGGCCTGTGCCGTCGTGGTGGCGGTGGTGGTGCTGCGGCACCGCCGGGTGGGCACCGAGAAGAACGTCGACGAGACCCCGGACGTCATCGACTACATCACGATGATGATCGGCGTGGTCTACGCGATCGTCCTCGGTCTCGCCCTCGCGGGGGTCTGGGAGGCGCGCGGCGCCGCCCAGGACGACCTGTTCCGGGAGGCGCAGTCGTTGCAGGAGGTGAGCGACCGGGCGGTGGTCTACCCGGCCGAGTTCCGCGACCAGGTCCGGGCCGACGTGGACGCCTACGTCTCGTACGTGGTGAAGGTCGAGTGGGACTACATGCGCAAGAACGGCGAGATCTCCGACAAGGGCACCGAACTGCTGGACAAGCTGCGGGTGGACGTCGCCACCCGGCCGCCGGCCTCCGAGCTGGAGTCGCAGTCCTACCAGCCGATCATGGACCGGATCAGCCAGGCCGACGACGCCCGCAACTCGCGCGGGCAGAACGCCGGGCCGACCATGCCCGGGGTCGTCTGGTTCGGCCTGATCACCGGTGCCGTGGTGACCGTCGGCATGCTGTTCGCGCTCCAGATCCGGCGCACGCCGAGGGAGTTGATCCTGGCGGGCTGCTTCAGCGCGCTGATCGCGTTCCTGCTGTTCATGATCTGGGACTTCGACGATCCGTTCGGCCGGAGCGTCTCGGTGACGACCCAGCCGTTCGTCGACCTGTTCCCCTCCCTCGGGCTCAAGGGCTGAGCAGGGCCCGCCGAACCTCGCCGAAGCCGGTGGGCCCGCGCGGATCTGCGCGCGGGCCCACCGGCGTGCCGGACGTCAGCGCAGGCTGCCGTCCATGGAGTTGAGCAGCGTGCCGGAGGCGTCGTCGTTCTCCAGGGAGAAGGCGAACAGGCCGCCCAGGCCCTTGCTCTTGGTGTAGGCCCCGCGCGCCTGGATGGCCTGCGGGGTGTCGCCGGTCCAGAAGTTGGTGCCGTCGTAGACCCAGCTGCTCTCGGTGACCGGGTCCCAGTGGGTGGTGGCGGCGGTCGGGTTGAGCTCCTTCCAGGCGGCCAGTCCGGCCTCCTGGCTCAGCGGTTTGGCGGCCGTCGGGCCGGTCGCGCTCTGGTACAGGCCGTAGTTGGAGCCGGCCGGGACGCCCGTCCAGCCGCGCCAGTAGAACGGGATGCCGAGCACCAGCTTGTTGGCCGGGAAGCCGCCGGGGATGCCGTACTCGGGCAGGCCGGTGGTGTACGCGGCGAGCATGGTGTCCACGTTGTACTTGCGGGTGCCGGGGGTGATCGGCGTGGTCGGGTCGGCCGGGCTGTCGTGCAGCGGGTCCTGGTGGTTGGTCGGGCCCTTGGCGTCCCAGGCGCCGTGCATGTCGTAGGACATGACGTCGGCGTAGTCGAGGTAGTTGCCGATCTTGTCGGTCTCCAGCTGGGCGATCTTGTCCTGGCCGCTGGGCAGGGCGGCGGACAGCAGGTAGCGCTTGCCCTGGGCGGAGCCGAGCGCGTCCAGCTGGGTGCGGAACTCCTTGAGCAGGAGGGTGAAGTTCTGCTTGTCGGCGGGGGAGTAGTGGTTGCCGGTGTGGCCGCCGGCCGAGCCCGGGTACTCCCAGTCGAGGTCGACGCCGTCGAAGATGCCGGCCGCCGTGGCCGCGCCGCCGGAGGCGTCGCCCGCGACGCCGGTCGGCAGGTTCCCCTTGAGGAACATGTCGACGCAGGAGGAGACGAAGGTCTTCCGGGAAGCGTCGGTGGCGGCCGCGTCGGAGAAGTACTTGGAGTACGTCCAGCCGCCGATCGAGATGGTGAACCGCAGGTTCGGGTACTTGGCCTTGAGCTGGCGCAGCTGGTTGAAGTTGCCCTTGAGCGGCTGCTCCCAGGTGTCGCTGCTGCCGTCCACGCTGGTGCCGGAGTTGTAGTCGGACTGGTAGTCGGCATAGGCGTCGCCCGCGCCGTCACCGGCGTTGGGGTTGTTCTCGTTGGTCGAGTCGGAGGCCTTCACCGCCTGGAAGCAGGTGAGCTTGGTGGGGTCGATGTTGGCGAACGCGTAGTGGATGACGTCCAGCTTGCCCGCGGCGCCGCTGGTGTCGACGTTCTTCGGGTAGTACGCGTTCTCGTAGACGCCCCACTGGTCGAAGTAGGCCGAGCGGACGGGCTGTTGCGCGGGGGCGGCGGCCGTCGTGGTGCTCACCGCGGCGGACTGGGCCGAGGCGTGGGAGCCGGAGTAGCCCTGGACGCTGAAGGTGTACGCCTTGCCGGGCAGCAGTGAGCTGACGGCGACGGAGGTGCCCATCGAGGTGGCGACCAGCTGGCCGTTGGACCACACCTTGTAGGCGATCGGGCCGTCGCCGGTGGTCAGGGTGGAGGGCTGCCAGGTGAGCACCACGGCGCCCGCGGTGACCTTGCTGACGCCGACGCCGGTGGGCGTGGTGACCTTGCCGTCCCCGGCCGGGCCGCTGGCGGTGGCCGTCGCGGTCGGGCTGCCGGACGCGGTGGGGCTGGTGGTGGGGCTGCCGGTGGCCGTCGGACTGCCGCTCGCGGTGGGGCTTGTCGAGGTGGTGGGGCTGCCGGACGCGGTGGGGCTGGTGGAGGCCGTCGGGCTTCCGGTGGCCGTCGGGCTGCCGGTGGAGGTGGGCCCGGCCGGGCCGGTCAGGCTGAGGTCGTCGGCGTAGTAGGCGCCGGTGCCGTACCAGCCGTGGGTGAAGACCGTCACCGAGGTGGTGGTGGCGCCGGTGGTGAAGGTGGTGCTCAGCTGGTTCCAGCCGGTGCCGCCGGGTGTCCACACCGAGGAGTTGACGCCCGTCCCGGTGGCGCCGAGGTAGACATAGCTGCCCTGGACGAAGCCGGACAGGGTGTACGTGGTGTTCGGCTGGACGGTGACGGTCTGCTGGCACTGCGCGGTGTCGGAGGCCGAGGCCGCGCCGCTGAGCGCGTAACTCCCGCCGTGTACCGGAGTGGTGACGACGGAGCCGTTGGCGCAGGTCCAGCCGGCCAGGGTGCCGGCCTCGAAGTCGCCGTTGGCCAGCAGGTTCACCGGGGCGGCCGAGGCGGGGCTGAGGGTCAGGGCGAGAGCGGCGCCGCTGGTGCTGAGCGTGGCGCCGAGGGCCAGGGCCAGGGCCCGTCTGCGCGGAGCGGTCCGGCGCCCGGCGGCCTGGGTGGGCCGTGCGGGCATGACGCGGTCGTGCATGCGGTGTGTCCTCCGGATGTGTGGGGGTTCCGGCGGTGCGTGGCCCGGGGTGGGCCGGGGGAGCCGCCCGGGCGCTGTGGGGGCGCGCGGACAGGTGGAGCGTGCCGACGTACGGACGGCGGGCGCGGCGGGCCGGCTGACCCGCTCGCGTCACGACATCACAGATTGGACTGGACCAATATTCGCCGTCAAGGGTGTCCGCCCGCTGGACCGTTCCGGGCCGCCGACGCCCGGGCCCGGTAGGTTGACCGCTGCGGAGCAGGCCCGCCGAACGGAGGACTCGCGATGGACAGCCAGGACTGGGACGACCGCTACGCCGCGACCGAGCTGGTGTGGGGCGCGGAGCCCAACCGCTGGGTGGTCCGCGAACTGGCCGGCCTCACCCCGGCCCACACCCCCGGCCACGCCCTCGACCTGGCCGCCGGCGAAGGCCGCAACGCCATCTGGCTGGCCGGCCGGGGCTGGGAGGTCACCGGGCTGGACTACTCCGCCGTCGCCCTGGAACGTGCCGAGCGGCTCACCGCCGACCTGCCCGACGAGGTCGCCGACCGGCTCACCTGGCGCCACGGCGACGCCCGCACCTTCGAGGCCCCCGCCGCCGGCTACGACCTGATCCTGGTCGCCTACCTCCAGGTCCCCGCCCAGGACCGGCGGGCCGCGCTGCGCCGCGCCGCCGCGCTCGCTCCCGGCGGGACCCTGCTGGTGGTCGGGCACGACCTGAGCAACCTCACCGAGGGCGTCGGCGGCCCGCAGGACCCGGCCGTGCTGTTCACCCCGGAGGACGTCCTCGCCGACCTCGCGGACCGCGGCCTGCGCACCGTCCGGGCCGAACGGGTGCACCGGACGGTCGGCCCGGAGCCCGGGCACAAGGGTGAGGGTGACGGCGTCGCGGTCGACGCGCTGGTGCGCCTGGAGCGGGGTGCCGAGTGACGGGGCGGCGAGTGACGGGACAGCGAGTGACGGGGGACCAGGTGATCGGGGGCCGAGTGATGGAGCACCGGGTGATGGAGCGCCGAGTGGCGGCGCGGCCGGCCCGGCGCACCCTGCTCACCGGCCTGGCGATCGCCGCTCCGGTGCTGCTGGCGGGCTGCTCGGCCTCCTCCGGCAAGGCCGGTAGGAAGGCGGGCAAGGAGGCCGCCGCGGCCAGGGCGAGCGACGCGGGTGGCGAGGCCCTGGTGATGATCATCCGGCACGGCGAGAAGCCGGACGGCAGCCACCCGGGACTGGACGAGAACGGTGGGCACGACGGCAAGTCCCTGACCGAGCGCGGCTGGTCCCGCGCCCGGGCGCTGCCCACCCTGTTCGCCCCGCCCGCCCCCGGCCTGCGCACCCCCGCCCGGATCCTCGCCGCCGCCGACCAGGGTCCACTGGCGGGGGCGCACCGGATGCGGCAGACCGTCACCCCGCTCGCCGCCAAGCTCGGGCTGACCGTCGACACCGGGTACGCCGAGTCCCAGGAGACGGCGCTGGCCGGCGCCGCCCTGGCGGGGCCCCAGCCGGTGCTGATCTGCTGGGAGCACTCGCGGATCCCGCGGATCGTCGAGGCGCTCGGCGCCGCCGGCAGCGGCGCGCCCGCCACCTGGCCGGACCGCTTCGACCTGGTCTGGGTGTTCGCCCGCCCGGCCGGCGGGGCCTGGACCTTCCAGGAGGTCCGCCAGCACCTGCTGGACGGCGACGCCTGATCCGCCTGCGGGCGTACGCGATATGACGAAGCGTCAACTAGCTTGTGAGTCATGAGGACTCGCACGTTCTTCACCGCCGCGGCCGTCGCGGTGCTGCTGCTGTCCGGCTGCGCCGAATCCGGCTCCGAGGGCGGGCCGCAGCCCCGGCCGACCCGGGGCAGCGGCGCGCCGCCGACCGGGGGCGAGCGCAGGGCCGACGGCGCCGAACTGCTCTACCGGGCCGAGGGCGGTCGCAGCGCCCAGAACCCCGCCTTCGCCCCGGACGGCCGCTCGGTGCTGCTCACCGAGTTCAGCGAGGGCTACAACAAGGGCGCCGCCGCCCTCGGTGTGCTGCCGCTGGACGGCGCCCGCACGCCGCAGAAGGTCCTGGAGGATCCCGACAAGGCCGCCGTCAACCTCCCGGGCACCAGCTGGAACGCCGCCACCGGTGCCTTCACCTTCGCCACCGACCGGGAGTCAGGCCACGACGAGGTCTGGCTGATGACGCCCGGCGGCAGCCCCGAGCGGGTCACCCGGCACGAGGACAACAGCGGCTACAGCGAGCCGAGCTTCTCCCCGGACGGCGTGTGGATCGTCTTCCAGGAGAGCTGGGAGCCGGAACACGCCGCCGTGCACGGCGACGACGCCGAACAGGACTCGCTCTGGAAGGTCCGCCGCGACGGTGGCGCCCCCCTCCGGCTGGTCGACGGCAAGGGCACCGGCACCGACAACCGGCAGCCGAACTGGTCGCCCCGGGGCGACCGGATCGTCTTCCAGCGGCGCGCCGCCGGCGCCGAGAACTGGGCGCTGTGGACGGTCGGCGCGGACGGCACCGGCTTGCGCCAGGTCACCGACGTGCCGGGCGAGCACACCGATCCCACCTGGTCCCCGGACGGTCGGTACCTGGTGTTCTCCTCCGACCTCGGCGGCCTGCCGAACGCCCAGGTCTTCGTGGTCGCGGCCGACGGCGGCCGCCCCGTCCGGGTGACCGGCGACGACGGCTCGTACGACGGCGCGCCGAGCTGGTCCCCGGACGGGAAGTGGATCGCCTTCGAGTCCGCCCCGGGCGGCGAGGCCAACCCCGCCGCCCTCTGGCGCATCCCCGCGCCCGCGCTCTAGGCCCTGTCCGGCAAGATCGGCCGGACAGGGCCTAGCCGACGGTCACGGTCACCGTCACCACCGAGTACTGCACGACGGTCAGCGGCACGCTGACCGTCGCTCCCGTGACGGTGTACGGGACGGGCTTGGGTGTCGGGTCGGTGCCGTCCGGGGTGGCGACGGTGACGGCCGTGACGGCGGCGCCGGCCGGGAGGGCGTAGGAGAGCGTGCAGTTGGCGGGCGTGGTGCGGAAGGCCGCCGGGGTGTCGCCGAAGTTGGTGAAGTTCACCAGGTGGACGACGGTGTCGTTGCCGAGCCGCCGCGCGTCCAGGAAGATCCGGCGGTCCCCGGCCAGGGTGACGGCGGGCGGTGCGGACTGGCGGACGGGGGTGAGCAGTTGGTCGGCCGAGGCCTGGTCGGTCTTGGTGAGGTAGCTGAGCCCGGCCCGGTCGCGCACGTACCAGCAGGTGCCGCTGCCGTAGGCGTTCTGCTTGCTGGCCGGCAGCGGGCTGCCCCGGCGCAGTCCGAGCACGTCGGAGAGCGCGAACTCGGATCGCTGGCCGCCCAGTTCGTCGAGCGCGGTGGGCGCCGGGCCGGTGATCACGATCGTCCCGCCGGCCGCGACGAAGCCCCGCAGCACAGCCGCCTCGGCGTCCGAGACCGCCTGGAGGTCGGGCAGCAGCAGCACCTTGAACCGGGCCAGGTCGGCGGCGGCCAGGCCGGGGCTGGGCACCGTGTCGAACGGGATGTGCGCGTACACCAGCGCCTTCACCGCACCCCGGAACTCGCCAAGCCAGGGGACGGACGCGCAGCTCTGCTCCGGGTCGTCGCCGCCCCACCAGTCGCTGATCCCGGCCGGCGCGGTCGCGTTGACGTACATCCCGATGCCCGCCCCCGGGCTGACGTAGTCCCGGGACGGGCTGGAGTGGTAGACGCCGACCTGGGCGGTCGAGGCGGCGTTGTAGAGCCGCTCCTGGTTGGTCCGGACGAAGCGGTACATCCGGGCGCGCATCGCCGCGTCCACGGTGTCGTTCTTGTACGGCGTCTTCACCTCGTAGGGGTTGCAGCCGGCCGCGATCAGCTGGGACATCACCAGCGAGGCGTCGTCGGCCTGCCAACCGTAGGAGAACGCCCAGGCGGGCTTGGTGCCGCTGGCGCCGCGCGCGTACTTGTACATCGAGATGAGACAGACCCAGTCGGAGGCGGTGGCGTGCCGCATGCCGTCGTAGTTGCCGAGGATGTCCACCTCCCAGACCTGGCTGACGGCGCCGTCGGCCTGGCGCAGGTAGCCGCCGTCCAGGCCGATCGAGGTGGCGTAGCGGTAGTCCATCGAGACGGTCTCGACGAAGGTGACCAGGTCGGGGTTGACCGCGCGCCCGGCGGCGGCGATGTCGAGCTGGAACTGGAGCAGGTTGCGGTGGCGCCATTCGAGGTAGCGGCGGAACACCGGGTCGGCGAAGTCGGCGGCCTTGGGCAGGGCGAGGCCGGTGTCGGCCTTGAAGGCGGCCGCGCCCCAGGTGGAGGCGTCGCACCAGGAGAGCACGCCGTCGAAGTAGATCGGGACGTCCGGCCAGATGCCGTCCACGCCGGTGGCGGCCACGCCCTTGATCCGCTTGAGGTAGTAGTCCCGCCAGGGCGAGTTGGGGCTGAGCCAGACGCTCTCGTCGCCCGGGTCGACCCAGACCACCACGCTGCCGTAGAACACGTTGGGCTTTCCGGCGAGGTCGCGCTGCACCCAGGCGCCGCCCTGGTCGTTCTTGTAGAACGAGCGGCCCTTCTCGCCGCCGGGGGAGATCAGCTCCAGGGAGGGGTAGTACATGACGACCTTGAGGCCGGCGGCGTGCGCCAGAGCGGTGAAGGTCTTCACCTCGGCCATGTGGGCCGCGAACTCGGCGTCGGTGAGCCAGTTGGAGAGCAGGGTGTCGAGTTCGATGACGCTGACGTTCTGCGCCTTGAGGGCGTCGACGGCGCTCTGCATGTCGGCGGGCTCGTTGAAGGTGCCGTCACCGACACGGGCGAACCGGGCCCAGTCCGGCCAGGGCTGCGCCGTGGCGCCGCCGCCCGGGAGGGGGGCGGGTGCGGGCGCGGACTCGGGTACGGGCGCGGGCGCGGATTCCGGGGCGGCGGCCCAGGCCTGGCCGCCGGGCAGCAGGCGGACGGCGGCGAGCGCGCCGCCGGTGCCCAGGCCGGCCCGCAGCAGGCGGCGGCGGCCGAGGCGCGAGGTGGTGGCGGCGGTGGCGGGCGGTGTTCCTTCGTGCTCGGACATGGTGGTCCCCCCGGTGTGGGTTGGCGGATCACGGGAACGTGCGCGGAACGCTCGGTGCGGAGGAGGCGGTTCTCCCGGTCGGCGGCGCCTCCGAGCCGACCCTAGACCGCGAGCCGCCCGCCTGTTCGGCCCCTGTTCGCGGCTACGCCAGACGTCGGATCGCCGGTTGCCAGGTTGGCCGAGCCGGATTGCGCGCCGCCCCGCGCAAGCTCCTCCCCGGGGCGCTTGACAGTGTGCAGACCGCCCCCGGCGGTGACGGCGGGGGGAGCGCGGGGTAGGGGTGCTGGGAGCGCGCCGGTCGGATGATCATAGAAGTTCGACAGTGCTGTAGATTCACGGCACGGAGCGGCGGCAGGGACGAGGAGGGCACGATGAGCGTTTCGCTGGCCAAGGGGCAGAAGATCAGCCTGGAGAAGCCGGGCGGCGGTCAGCTGAGTGTGGTCCGGATGGGTCTGGGCTGGAAGGCCGCGCAGCCCAAGGGCTTCTTCGCCAAGCTGCTGGCCGCCGGTCGGGAGATCGACCTGGACGCCTCGGCGGTGCTGTTCTCCCAGGGGCGGCCGGTGGACGTGGTCTTCTTCCAGCACCTCAACAGCAATGACGGTTCCGTCCGGCACAGCGGCGACAACCTGGTCGGCGGCGCGGGCGACGCGACCGACGACGAGTCGATCACCGTGGATCTGACCAAGATGGCCGCCGAGGTCGACCAGATCCTCTTCACCGTCAACTCCTTCACCGGCCAGACCTTCCAGGAGGTCGAGGCGGCCTTCTGCCGGCTGGTCGACGAGCAGACGGGCGCCGAGCTGGCCCGGTACACGCTCACCGGGGGCGGCCCGTACACCGCGCAGATCATGGCCAAGGTGCAGCGCACGCCCGCCGGTTGGCAGATGACCGCGATCGGGCAGCCGGCCAGCGGGCGGACCTTCCAGGACCTGATGCCGGAGCTGGTCAAGCACCTGTGACCCGGCCCGGGGCCGGCCGGCCCCGGCCGGCCCCGTCCACTTCCCCCGCCGCAGCCCCGGGAGTCAGCGGGTTTCGAGGTCGCGGCGCCGGAACCCGGCCAGCGCCAGGGCGATCAGGGCGGCCGCGACCAGGGTGAGCGCCGCGAGCGGCGTCCAGTCCATGGCGGCCGCCGGGAGCCGGGGCACCTGCCCGAACGGGGAGAGCCGGTCCAGGCCCGCCGGGAGCTTCAGCAGCGGGCCCAGGTACCCGATCACGAACGCGTACACCGGCACCAGCCAGGCCAGCTGCGTCGCCCGGGGCAGCCAGCCGTACACGGCCGCGGCGAACCCGACCGTCACCCACTGGGCGGGCGCGAACGCCAGGGCCGCGCCGACCAGTCGCGGGAACGCGCCGGCGTCACCGGTGGACAGCGCCCCGGCCAGGCCGAAACCCACCCCCGCCGCGAGCAGCACCGCGGTCGAGCCCAGCAGCGCCGCCGCCAGGTGCCCGCCCAGCCAGCCGGACCGGGACACCCCGGTGGCCAGCACCGGCTCGGCCCGCCCGGCGCTCTCCTCGGCGCGCGGGCGCAGCGTCGCCAGCACCGCGTAGACCGCGCCGACCACCGCCACCACCAGCAGGGTCATCGCGGCGAAGGAGTCGGTGAGCGAGCGGCCGCCGAGCCGGGCGAGGGCCTCCTTCAGCTGGTCGACGTCCTTGACCATCGCGTCGGCGCCGCCCAGCAGCGACCCGTACATCGCGCCGAGCAGCAGCAGCGCGACCGCGAAGCCGCCCAGCAGGCCGCGGTGCAGGCGCAGGGCGAGGCCGAGCGGGGTGCCGAGGGCGGGGCGGGCGGTGGGCGGCCCCGGGCGGGCGGCGCGCAGCCCGGCGCCCACGTCCCGTCGGGTGCTCAGCGCGAAGCCGGCCGCGCCGGTGACGGCGGCCAGCGCGAGCGCGGGCAGCAGCGGCCACCAGCGGTCGTCCACGAAGGGGTAGCTGCGTTGGAGCCAGCCGATCGGGGAGGCCCAGGAGAGCCCGTTCGACCCGGCGTCCCCGGCCGCGCGCACCGCGTAGGCGGCGCCGAGCACCGCGAGGGCCAGCCCGGAGGCCGTCCGGGCGTGCGCGGTGACCTGGACGGCGACGGCGGCCACCGCCGCGAACAGCAGTCCGGCGGCGGTGGCCGCGGCCCCGAACAGCAGCGCGCCGCCGGTGCCGAGCCCGGGGACGCCGAGGGCGGGCAGCCCGGCGGCGAGCAGCAGGCCGAGCGCGAGGTCGGCGACGGCCGCGGAGCCGAGGGCGGCCGCGAGCTGGGCGTGCCGGCCGACGGCGGCGGAGCGGACCAGCTCGGCCCGCCCGCTCTCCTCCTCGGCCCGGGTGTGCCGGGTGACGGTCAGCACGCTCATCAGCCCGGCCAGCACCGCCAGCAGGCCGAGCAGCCGGTGGCCGAGCATGGCGCCCCAGGTGTAGTCGGCCAGGTAGTGCCCGGGGCCGGTCATGGCGAGGACGGCCGGGCCGGCGGAGGCGTGGGCGATCGAGGCGCGGTCGGCGGCGGTCGGGTAGAGGGTGTGCACGCTGTTGGCGCTGGCGAGGGTGAGCAGGCCGAGGCCGAACACCCAGGCGGGGAGGCGGAGCCGGTCGCGGCGCAGGGCGAAGCGGAGCAGCGTGGCGGTGCCGGACAGGAGGGTGTGCGAGCGGGGCGGACGCGGGGCCGTGGTGGGCGCGCCGGCCGCGGTGGTGGTGGCGGTCATCGGGCGGCCTCGCCGTCGACCGGGTGCCCGTTGGCGGCCAGCTCGTCGCCGTAGTGGCGCAGCATCAGCTCCTCCAGTGTGGGCGGGTGGCTGACCAGGCTGCGCAGCCCGGCCTCGCCGAGGCGGCGGATGGCGGCGTCCAGGTGGGCGCCGTCCACGGCGAAGCGCACCCGGGCGCCCTCGGTGCGGACGGCGTGCACGCCCTCCAGCGTGTCCAGCCCGGTGACGGGGCGGTGGGTCTCGGCCTCGACCGTGGTGCGGGTGAGGTGGCGCAGTTCGCCGAGGCTGCCGGTCTGCACCACCCGGCCGTGGCGGATGATGCTGACCCGGTCGCCGAGCTTCTCCACCTCGTCCAGGATGTGGCTGGACAGCAGGACGGTCCGCCCCTGGTGCCGGGCCTGGAGGACGACGTCCTGGAAGACCACCTCCATCAGCGGGTCGAGGCCGGAGGTCGGCTCGTCGAGCAGCAGCAGTTCGGCGTCGGAGGCGAGCGCGGCGACGATGGCGACCTTCTGCCGGTTGCCCTTGGAATAGCTGCGGCCCTTCTTGGTGGGGTCGAGGTCGAAGCGCTCGATCAGCTCGTCGCGGCGGCGGCGGTCGAGTCGGCCGCGCAGCCGGGAGAGCAGGTCGATGGCCTCGCCGCCGGTGAGGTTGGGCCACAGTTCGACGTCGCCGGGCACGTAGGCGAGGCGGCGGTGCAGTTCGACGGCGTCGTGCCAGGGGTCCTTGCCGAGCAGCCGGGCGCTGCCGCCGTCGGCGCGCAGCAGGCCGAGGAGCACCCGGATGGCGGTGGACTTCCCGGCGCCGTTGGGCCCCAGGAATCCGTGCACCTCGCCGGTCTCGACGGTGAGGTCGAGGCCGTCCAGCGCGGTGGTCCGGCCGAAGGTCTTGCGGAGGCCGGTCAGGGCGATTGCCTTCGTCATGCTGCTGAAGCTACCGTAGTTTCAGAAAAACGTGAATATTGGGAAGGCGTTAAAGTTCAGTCGAGTTGTTGATCACCGGAGAGGGGAAGGCGCGCGTGGTGGAGCGGGAAGCGGAGAAGGGGCGCGACGAGCAGGCGGTGTCGGACTTCGTCGAACGGTTCGCGGCCGAGCTGGTGGCCGCGGGCATGGGCCGGATGCCGGCCCGGCTCTTCTCCTGCCTGATGGCCGAGGAGAGCGGCGTCCTGACCTCCGCCGAGCTCTCCGAACGGCTGCGGATCAGCCCGGCCGCGGTGTCCGGCGGGATGCGTTACCTCACCCAGATCGGCCTGGCCGCCAAGGAACGCGAGCCGGGCTCGCGGCGCGACCGCTACCGGGTGCTGAACGACGTCTGGTTCGAGTCGCTGACCCGGCGCGACGAGTACCTGCTGCGCTGGGTGCGGGTGCTCAGGGAGGGCGAGGCCACCGTCGGCGCGGGTACCGTCGCGGGGGAGCGGCTGGCGGAGAGCGCGGCCTTCTTCGCGTTCATGGTGGACGAACTGCACGGCATGCTCGCGCGGTGGCGGGTGCACCGGGAGGGGCTGGGGCCGGGGGCGCTGCCCAGGGCCGGGGCCGGGTCGGATCCGGCGTAGGCCTGGTCTCGGGAGCTCGGCGGGGCGGGGAACGCGGAAGGCCCGCACCAGCTCCTTGGGTTCAAGGGGTGCGGGCCGTCGGCGGATGGGGCGGTGTCAGCGGGTCGGCGGGGCGGCCGAGGGGGAGAGGCCCGCGCTGGGGGTCGTGCTCGGGGCGGCGGAGGAGGGGGTGCCGCCCGGGGTGGGAGTGCCACCGGGGGTCGGCGTCGTCGTGGCGCACCCGGGGGTGGCCGGCGTGCCGGACGGCGTTCCGGTCGGGGTGGCCGTCGGGGACGGGCTGCCCGTGGGGGTGGTCGTGGCCGTCGGGCTCGGGCAGTCGGTGGGGGTGCCGGTCGGCGTCGTGGTCGGCGTCGTGGTGGGGGTGCCGGACGGCGTTCCGGTCGGGGTGGCCGACGAGGACGGGGTGCCGGTGGGGGTGCCCGACGGAGTCGTCGACGGCGTGCCCGACGGTGTGGTCGGCGGGGTCGACGGCGGCGTGGTGCTGGGCGCGCCCGTCGGGGTGGTGCTCGGGTCCGTCGTCGGCTGCGCGGAGGACGACTGCGTCGGGGCCGGCGAGGTCGGCTGCGCGCTCGGCGAGGGCTGCCCGCCCGGGGTCGGGGTGCTCCCGGGGGCGCTCGGCGTCCCGGGGGTGGCGCCCGGCGTCGTCCCGGTCGGCGGCAGCAGCGGCGCGAGCGGCAGGAGCGGGGAGGGCAGCGAGGCCGGCGGGGTCGAGGAGGCCGGGCGGTTCGGCACGGTGGTGACGCTGCCGCTGCCGTAGTGCGCCATCCAGTTGCGGACCGTCCGCAGGTACTCGCCCGAGTTGTTGTAGCTGAGGATCGCCCGGTCGAGCTGCGCCGGGTCGGAGAGGTCGCGCCCGCCCGCGCACAGGTAGCGGGCGGCGGTCTCGGCGGCGTCGAAGATGTTGTTCGGGTCGGCCTTGCCGTCGCCGTTGGCGTCCGTGCCCCAGGCCGCCCAGGTGGAGGGGATGAACTGCATCGGCCCGACGGCACGGTCCCAGCGCGCGTCGCCGTCGTAGCGCCCGCCGTCGCTGTCGGGTATCGCGGCGAAGCCGTTGCCGTCCAGCGCCGGACCGAGGATCGGGGTGAGGGTCGTCCCCGCCGCGTCCACCTGGCCGCCGTTGGCCTGGCCGGACTCGACCTGGCCGATCGCGGCCAGCAGTTGCCACGGCAGGTGGCAGCCGGGCGAGCGCTGTGCGGCCGAGGCCTCGGCCTGGCGGTAGGCGGCGAGCACGGTCGCGGGCAGGGCCGGGCCGGTGGCCGCGAAGGGGCCGGCGTCGGGAGCGCCGGGCACCGTGCCGGGCGGCTGCGGCAGTTGGACGGTGCCGCCGCCGTCGGCCGGGACGCCGGTGCCGAAGGCGCTGCCGGCGCCGCCGGTCGGGCCGCCGCCGGCCGGTGGGCCGGACTGGGAGGCGGAGGCGTCCGGCGTCGTCACGGCGTCGGCGGCCGCGACCGGGGCGAGCCCGAAGCCCGTCACCTGGGAGCCCGTCAGTGCGGCGAGTGCGGTGAAGGCCGCAGCCGTCCCCGTGACCCGCTTGCCGAGCCGCAGCCCGCGCCCGCCCTGCACCTTGCCGAACCTCGCCGTCATACCGTGCCCCTCCCCGTAGCCGTCCCGACCCTGCCGGAACGGATGAACCGTCGTCATCGTGCCTGCCGCCGGACGGCGGCTCCCGCCGCCGCAACGATTAGTATCACGACGGTCTGACGCGACGGGGGTGGCCGGAGGTTGCCGTGGCCCGGCGCGGACATCGAACACCGCAGGTCAGCAGGGGTGGGTGACCGATCGCTCGGGCTCGGGCCGGGATGCGATCCGCGGCGCGGCCGGGATGGCCGACGGCCCGGCCGGGTAGGCGAGTTGACGTGTGTGCGCGGCCCCCGCGGGTTCCGTCCGCGGGCCCGGTGGCGGCACCGGAGAGCCGCACGGGTCGAGCGTCGACGACATCTCCCCTTTCTGCCAAGGGAGTTGACCGGGGGCGTGCCGGTGGTGGGCCGGGCGTGCAGGGGCCCGGACCGGCGGTCCGGGGCGCGGGGGTGGTGCGTGCGCGTCGTTCCGGGCTCCCCGGCGGCGCCCGCCGCCGACCCTCCTGACCTGCGTTGATGTCCGCCACCGGGTGGGCGTTTCCCTACCAGGGCGAGCGTGCGGACACCAGGGGGCGGCCCCAACTCGCCCCTGGACGGGTGACGTTCTGGTGAAAAGGGCATGCCAGGAATCTCCGCCCGGCATGCTGTGCCCCGTGACCATGCGGATGGAGGCCCGGACTGTGAGCGCGAACCTGCCCGAGACCGTCGCCGAGGGAGCGGTCGTCCTGCCGGCCCCCCCTCGGGTGGTCGACGACCTGGCCCGCGACCTGACCCAGGCCGCGGCCGCCGTCCGGGCGGTCTCGCGGGTCGCCCGCAGCGGTGGGGACCTCGCCGTCGCCGCGTACACCGCCGTGGTGTGCACCGGGCGTTCGGCCGCCCGCGTACTGGAGGAGGCCGCCGCCTGGTGCCGGCAGGCCCCTGCGGCCGAGGTGCACTCGCTCGCCTGGGCCCGGGTGCCGGGGCACCGCGAGGACGTGGACGAGTACCGCGTCACCCTCGCTGTCAGCTTCCCCGACGACGAGACCGGCGAGCACCTCGGCGACACCCATCGCGCCCGCCGGTGAGGAATCCGTAGGATGATCCCCATGGACGACGGGGACACCAAGCAACTGACGGACGACCAGGCGCAGGACGCGACGGACGGCGGCCCGCGAGAGCTCTCGCGGGCCGCTGCCGTGGCCGTGACGGTGCTCGCCGTCCTCTGCGGCGCCGCCGTCCTGCTGGCCGTCTTCCACTGGCTGGGCTGGAGCGTCCCCTGGGTCGGCTGGATCGTCGCCAAGGCCGGTATCAAGCTCGCCGTCGGGGGCTTCGCCGGGCTCGCCGCCGCCTTCGCCTGGCTCCGGTCGCGGCTGGGGCGTTCGGCGGGCGACTCGCCGTCCTGACGGCGCTCCAGGGCCGGTCCGGGCCGGCGGTGCGTCAGCCGGAACGGCCCAGCAGCATCATGAAGAGCGCGTAGTTCGGGATCCGGCTGACCGCGGTGTTCGACAGCGAGAGGAACTTGCCGTCCTTCCTGACCACCAGGTAGCCGTTGACCACGCTGATCGACTTGATGTCGGACCAGGGCACGAAACCGCGCTTCACCGTGCTCAGCCCGGCCGAGCTGACCAGCAGGTCACCGAAGGCCAGTTCCTCTCCGTCCGCCAGCGAGGCCCGGGCCCCGGACAGCTGGGTGGCCGCGACGTAGTGTGCGGCGGTCTCGCCCAGTTCCGCCCACCTGCCCAGCTGGGTGCCCTTGTCCCCGCCGCTGAGCTTGGCGCGCCGCGGGTCGCGGTACTTGCCGTCGATCGTGAACGTCTCCCCGTCGTCCCGGGTGAACTGGTAGGAGAAGTCGGTCTCGGTGTAGATGCTGTGCGTGTAGTGGGCGACGGTCGACTGCAGCACGGTCGAGACCTCGTCCCAGCGGAAGACCGTGAGCTCCAGGCCGCCGCCCTCGTGCACCAGGCCGTGGTCGAAGTGGTAGACCCGGAGCTTCTCCTCCTCGCGCGGCCGGCCGAAGAGCCGTGTCTTCGTCAGCACCAGGAAGGACTGGCGCAGCAGGCCGAGGTCGGCCTCCTGTGCCTGCTCGGCCACTGCGGCGGTGATCTGGGTATCCGTGGTCTCGACGACCTTCACCATGGCTCGCTCCTGTGTGTGGCGACTACGTCCACCGCAGTATTCCCCGGAGCCAAGAGTGGTGAGACACAACAGCTGCTGCCCGAGCGGACTTTGACGGTCTTTCGGCCAATCGTGCGCCCCGCCGTGCCTCACCCGACCCGCGCCTCGACGGCCGCGGCCGAGCGGCCGGGCGCTCAACCCGCCTGCGGGGTGGGGCAGACGAGGTCGCGCTCGGGGGCGCGGTCGTCCAGCAGGTAGCTCTCGACGACGTTGGTGACGCAGGAGTTGGCGGTGGGGTACTGACCGTGGTCGCCGCTCCCGGTGACGGTCACCAGCTTGGAGCCGCGCAGTGCGCGGTGCGCGCCGAGCGCGGCCTCGTAGTACGTCGCCGGGTCGTGCACCGAGTTGAGCATCAGCACCGTCGGCAGGTGGGCGCCGGTCACCTTGACCTTGGGGGCGGTCGCGGTCGGCCAGGCCGCGCAGACCGCGCTGAAGGCCAGCGTGCGCGCGCCCGCCAGCGGATAGCGCGCGGTGTTCTCCGAGCCGTGCTGGACCCAGGTGTCCATGTCCTTGGTCCACGGGGTGTCGTTGCAGGTCACCGAGAAGAACTCGGCGAGGAACTCCGGGCTGAGGTACTGGCCGAACAGCTTCCCGGCCATCGTCCTGGCCGCGGGGTCGGCCCCCTGCCAGTCGTCGACGGCGGTCAGGGCCTGGGCGAGGAAGGGGAAGGTGTCCCGCTCGTAGATCGCGCTGATGGCGCCGTTGTCCAGTTGGTTCGGGCCGATGGTCAGGGAGCCGTCGACGATGGGCCGGTCGTGCAGCGCGGCGCGCCGCTGCTCCCAGTGCGCCTGCACCTCCTCGGAGGTGGAGCCCCAGTGGTAGGTGGCGTCGCGGGCCGCCAGCCACGGCACGAAGTCCTCGTCGAAGCGGCGCTGGAAGCTCATCGGCTGGCCCAGTTCGAACTTCGCCCAGGTGCCGTCGAAGCCGATGTTGCTGTCCAGGACCATCCGCTCGACCCGGTGCGGGAAGAGCGTGCCGTAGTAGGCCCCGATCATCGAGGCGTAGGAGGGGCCGAAGTAGCTGAGCTTCTGCTCGCCGAGCAGGCCGCGGAACAGGTCGATGTCGTGGGCAGTCTGCTCGGTGTTCAGGTAGGGCAGCAGATCGCCCGTGCGCGCCTGGCAACTGGCGGCCAGCTTCTTGGAGTTGGCGACCACCCGGTCGATCGCCGCCGGGGACTGGTCGCGGAAGTCGCCGGCCAGGAAGTCCTGGAACTCCTCCGGCGTCTGGCACACGGCCCGGGTGCTCTCGCCGACCCCGCGCTGGTCGAAGCCCACGATGTCGTACGCGGCGCCGACGGCGGGGGCGGCCGTGGCCAGGTTCGCCGGGCGCAGCAGGCCCGACGCGCCGGGGCCGCCGGCGGCCATCAGCAGCGTGCCCTTGCGCTTGGCCGGGTCGCCGGCGCGGTGCCGGGAGACGGCGATCGTCACGTCGGCGCCGGCGTCGGCGTGGTGCCAGTCGCGCGGGGCGACGATGGTGGCGCAGTCCAGCGCGGGCTGCTTGGCGCAGGGCTGCCAGGCGAGGGTCTGGTGGGTGTAGCGGGCGGGGGCGACCTCGGCGTCGCCCGGGTTGCGGCCGGCGTCCGGGGCGGCGCTGGCGGTGGCCGGCACGGCGAGGCCGGCCAGGGCGGCGACGGCGACGGCCACGGCGGCGCGCCGGGTGCGGGAGGCGGTGGCGTTCGGCGCGGTGGTGTTCGAGGCCGTGGTGTTCGATGCGTTGGTGTTCGATGCGTTGGTGTTCACGGGAATGATCCTGTCCGAGCCCGCCCTGACGGTCGATCATGCGGGGTTCCGTGTCCGGGGTGGTGCTGGGTACACCCCGGACACGGAGGATCGCCCCAGGTCGGTGCCAGCGGCTGCTGGGCGGGGATCGGGGAGTGCGGGAGGGGATTCGGCGGAGCCGAGGCGGGGTCAGGCGTTCTCGCGGACGGGCGGCGCGGAGGCCGGTGCGGCGTCCGGGGCGGTGGGCGCGGAGGCCGCGGTGGTGCCGGGGCGGCGCCGGGTCTGGGCCGCGATCAGCGAGCCGAGGACGATCAGTGCGCCGAGCGCCTGGAGCGGGCTGAGGTCCTGCCCGAGGGCCAGCCAGCCGATCGCGGTGGCGACCACCGGGCTGAGCAGCGAGAGGAAGGAGACCGAGGTCGGCGGCAGCGCCCGGATCCCGCGGAACCAGAGCGCGTACGTGAGGGCCGCGCCGATCAGGCTGAGGTAGCCGTAGCCGAGCAGGTTGCCGCCGGTGAGGTGGGACGGCGGGGCGCCCTCGACGAACAGTGCGACCGGCACCAGCAGCAGTCCGCCGGCGGTGAGTTGCCAGCCGGTGGTGGCGAGCAGCGGGGCGGGGGAGACCCAGCGCTTGGAGAGGACGACGCCGGTGGCCATGACGACCGCGCCGGCGAACGCGGCGGCCACGCCGACGGCGTCCAGCTGGGCGTTGGCCCGCAGGACCAGCAGGCTGACGCCCGCGATCCCCGCGATGCCGCAGATCACCGTGCGCGGCGTGAGCCGGTCGCCGAGCAGCGCGGCCGAGAGTCCGGCGGTGATCAGCGGCTGGACGGCGCCGACGGTGGCGGCGACCCCGCCGGGCAGGCGGTAGGCGGCGATGAACAGGAGGGCGAGGAAGGCGCCGATGTTCAGCGCGCCGAGGACCAGTGCGCGCCACCACCAGCTGCCCTTCGGCAGCCGGCGGGTGACGGCGATCAGCAGCAGTCCTGCGGGCAGGGCCCGGAGGACGGCCGCGAGGAGTGGGCGGTGGGGCGGGAGCAGTTCGGTGGTGACGATGTACGTCGACCCCCAGACGGCGGGGGCTATTGCCGTCATCAGCACGATTCCGAGGCGGTTTCTTAGCACTAAGCAAATATATCTCAGCGCTAAGAGATATCTCGCCGCTTTGATGGGGTGACGTGGCTCACAGTTACCTCATCGCTAAGGAATCCCGGTGCAATCCCCTACCCTGAACCTGTGGCAGATGCAGATCATGTGGACCGAGTAGTCGCGCAGTGGGCCGCCGAGCGCCCCGACCTGGACGTCTCCCCGATGGAGGTGTTCGGCCGGCTCAAGCGCCTCTACCGCCTGGTGGACACGGAGCTCAACCGGACCTTCGGCGAACACGGCCTGGACGCCGCCTCCTTCGACGTCCTCGCCACCCTCAAGCGCAGCGGCCCGCCCTACCGCCTCACCCCCACCGGACTGATGCAGTCCGCCATGGTCACCTCCGGTGCCATCACCCAGCGCCTGGACCGCTTGGAGGCCCGCGGCCTGGTCACCCGCACCCAGAGCGACCAGGACGGCCGCAGCCGCGTGGTCGCGCTCACCCCCGAGGGCCACGCCCTGATCGACCGCGCCCTCCCCGACCACCTCGCCACCGAGCGCGCCCTCCTCGCCGGCCTCGACGACCCCGGGACCGCCGCCCTCGTCGACGCCATGCGCACCCTCCTGGCCGCCCTCGGCGACAGCCCGGACTGAGCGGGAGGCGCGCGCGGGCGGGCCTCCACGCCCGACCGGCCTACGGGTTGACCGCCACCGCCTTGAAGAAGGTGTAGTGGAACGTCCCGCCCGGTTCGGCCGTGCGGCGCAGTTCGGCGATGCCGTGGTCGAAGGCGTCGGGGGTGGTCAGACCGGCGGCCAGCGCCTCGGTGCGGACGGCCTCGACCATCGCGACGAAGGTACGCCGGGTGAAGCCCTCGACCAGGGCGGGGCGGGCGCCGTCGGCGTGGACGGTGCGGGGGCGGACGGCCACGTCCCGGAAGCCGGCCTCCGTCAGGAGCGGGTACAGGCGGCGCCCGAGCAGGGCGTCGCCGCCCGCCGCCGCCTGGAGTCGCACCAGCAGGTCGACCGCGTCGCGGGCCGCCGGGCCCTGCGGGTGGAAGAATGCCGAGCCGTGGTCGCCCTCGATCACCGTGATCGTGCCGCCCGGCCGCAGCACCCGCCGCAGCGCGGTCAACGCGGCCACCGGGTCGGCCAGGTGCTCCAGCACGAAGCACACGAAGACGTGGTCGAACGCGCCGTCCGGGAAGGGGAGCCGGTGCAGGTCGCCGTGGTGCCAGGTGACCCGCGCGGTGGGCGCCTCGGCCGCCACCCGGGCCCGGGCCCGCGCCAGCGACTCCGCCGAGACGTCCACCGCCGTCAGCAGCACGCCGGGGCTGGCCGCCAGCAGGTGCGCGGTCTGCGCCCCCACCCCGCAGCCGGCCTCCAGCACCCGGCTGCCCGCCGGGTACGCGGTGCCCGCGTGCAGCAGCTCGGCGAGGGTGTCCGCCTGGTCGCCGAGCCGGTGCGCCTCGGTCTCCGAGTAGCCGTGGACGTAATCCGGGGCGTAGCCGTGGCCTGGGCCTGCGGCGTCCTGCCGGTCCTTCGGTGATGCCGTTTCCGTGGTCATGGCCCCACCCTCGCGCCACAATGGCCCGGTGAACAGGTCCAAAGAAGCACCGGACGGCAGGTCCAAACAGGCGGACCCGGGCGCCGACTTCCTCCAGCTCGACACCGCCGACGCCCCGCCCGGCGGCCTGACCGGCTGGCTCACCCGCCGGCTGCGCGAGGCCATCGCCGACGGCCGCCTCCCCACGGGCAGCCTGCTGCCCGCCACCCGGGGGCTGGCGGCCGAACTCGGCGTCTCCCGGGGAGTGGTGACCGACGCCTACCGGCGCCTGGCCGAGGAGGGCCAGATCGCCGGCCGGGGCAGGGGCGGCACCGTCGTCGTCGCGGCCCCTACGCCGCCCGCGCCCCCACGGTCGGCCGCAGCCCCGCTGCCGGACACGCCCCCGGCCCCGTCGCGCGCCCGGCCGGAGCCCGTCCTGTTCCACGCCGACCCCGACCCCGAGGTGTTCGACCTGCTGCGCGGCACGCCCGCCCGGATCGACCTCACTCCCGGCGTACCCGACCTCGCCGCCTTCCCCCGTGCCGCCTGGCTGCGCGCCGAACGCGCCGTCCTCGACGGCCTCGCCGCCGCCGACCTCGGCTACGGAGACGTCCGCGGCACCCCCGCGCTGCGCCGGGCCGTCGCCCACTGGCTGGCCCGCAACCGGGGCATCCGCGCCGATCCGGACGAGGTGCTGATCGTCGCCGGGACGGCCCAGGCCCTCGCCCTGCTCGGCCGGGCCCTCGGCCGGGTGGGCGTCACCGAGGTCGCCGTCGAGGACCCGGGCTCGCTCGGCGCCCGCCAGCACCTCGCCCACTGGCTCGCCGCGACCCCGCCCGTCCCGGTCGACGCCGAGGGCGTCCGGGTCGACGCGCTGCGCGCCACCGGTGCCCCGGCCGTCCTGCTCACCCCGGCCCACCAGTACCCGACCGGGGTCGTCCTCGGCGGCGAGCGGCGGCGCGAACTGCTGCGCTGGGCGGGCGAGGGCGGCCTGGTCATCGAGGACGACTACGACGCCGAGCACCGCTACGACCGCCCGCCCGTCCCCGCGCTGCGCGCCGTCCTGCCGGAGCAGGTCTGCTACGCGGGCAGCATCTCCAAGCTGCTCGCCCCCGCGCTGCGCACCGGCTGGCTGCTGGTGCCGCCGCGGCTGCGCGAGGCTGTCCTGGAGGCCAAGCGGTTCGCCGACCTGGGCAACCCGGTGCTGCCGCAACTGGTGCTGGCCCGGCTGATGGAGTCCGGCGAACTCGACCGCCACCTGCGGCTGTTGCGGCACCGCCACCGCCGTCGACGGGACGCGATGATCGCCGCCGTCCACGCCCACCTCCCTGGCGCCACCGTCCACGGCGCGGCGGCCGGCCTGCACCTGATGCTCACCCTGCCGCCCGGGGTCCGCTGCACGGACACCGAACTGGCCACGGCGGCGCTCGCCGAGGGCGTCAAGGTGCAGCCGCTGTCCTGGCACGCGCGCCTGCCGTACCCGCCGGGGCTGGTGCTCGGCTACGCGGCGGGTGCGCCGGGGGAGATCGCGGAGGGGATCGCCGTCCTGGGGCTGCTGCTGCGCCGGTAGGCCGCCGGACGTCCGGCGCCTGGCGCCCGTATCCCCCGTCCGCGCGGGCGCGGGTGTGCTCCTCCGGGGTCCGGGCTATGGTGGCGACGGGCTCGGGTGCCTGGACAGGCTTGGGTGCCTCGACGGGCCGTATCCCGCTGCCGACTTCAGGGAGGCGTGATGGCCGTGCTTCGGCGCACCGTCCAGTTCGGCGCGATGCTGGTGGTGTTGGCGGCCACGCTCGGGCCGGTTCCGGCCGGGTCGGTGTCGGCGTCCGCACCGGTGTCCGTGCCGGCCTCGATACCGGACGCGCCGGAGTCGATACCGGGGCGGGGAGTTGCCCCGGGAGAGGGGACGGTGGCGGCGGAGATGGCCGACCAGGACGCGCGGCAGCTCGCGGGGCGCCGGATCGTACTCTCCTACGCCGGTCCGACACCGCCGCCGGGTGTGCTGCGGACGATCCGGGAGGGGCGGGCGGCCGGGGTCATCCTGTTCGCCGAGAATGTCACGAGCCCGGCGCAACTGGCCGAGGCCGTAGGTCAGTTGCGGGAGGCGGCGGCGCAGTCGTCGGTGCCCGGGGGGCTGCTCCTGATGACCGACCAGGAGGGCGGCAAGGTGCGCCGCCTGCCCGGCGAGCCCGAACTCTCCGCCCGCCGGACCGGATCGGACCCCGACCCGCTCGGCGCGGCAGGCCGCGCCGGTGTCGGCGCCGCCGGGACGCTCGCGGACGCGGGGCTCAACGTGAACCTCGCGCCGGTGCTGGACGTCTACGACACCCCGGGCAACTTCATCGACCGCCATGAGCGCTCCTACGGCCAGGACCCGGCCGGCGTCGGCGAGTTGGGCAGCGCCTTCCTCGCCGCCCAGCAGGGCCTGGGCGTGGCCGCCACCGCCAAGCACTTCCCCGGGCTGGGCTCGGCCGCCAACGGCGAGAACACCGATGACCGCCCCGTCACCCTGTCCGTGCCGCTGGACGAGTTGCGCACCCGCGGTGAGGAGCCCTACCGGGCGGCCATCGCGGCGGGCGTCCGGCTGGTGATGGCCTCCTGGGCGGTCTACCCGGCGCTCGACCCGGACCGCCCGGCCGGGATGTCGCCCGCCGTGGTCCAGGGCGAGCTGCGCGGGCGCTTGGGCTTCCAGGGCGTCACGGTCACCGATGCCCTGGAGGCCGAGGCCCTCGCCTCGTACGGCGGCGCGGGCGACCGTGCGGTCGCTGCCGCCGAGGCCGGGATGGACCTGATCCTCTGCTCGGCCCGCGACCCGCAGCAGGCCGAGGACGCCACCACGGCCCTCGCCGACGCCCTGGACTCCGGCCGCCTCGACCGCGCCGCCTTCGCGGACGCCGTCACCCGGGTCGACGCCCTGCGGGCCTCCCTGGACTGAGCCGGCGGCGGTCGGCCGTCCCCGCGCGGGGCGCCGGGGAGAGCGGCCGCGGCAGGTGCGTGGAGCCCGACCCTCCGGGGTGGGATTACGCCATCGAAGGTCTGATTTCGGTCTGCTCGGCACTTCGAAGGCAGAATCGCGGTCATGACATGGGAATCACATGGCAAAGTCTCGTCATGGCACATGTGAAATGTCACATGTGACATCACCTGTTCTGATCGTTCCTCGTACCCTCCGAAGGAGAAGGCAATGAACCGCATCACTCGGATCGCCTCGGGCGCGGCCGGTGCCGTCGCCCTGCTCGCGGCGCCGGTGCCGGCGCTCGCCGCGTCGACCGGTGGCGCCGCCGAGACCGCCGCCACGGTGACGACCTGCGGCTACAGCGGCCTCCAGGCCGGGCTGTCGACCAAGGTCTGCGCCGAGGTCACCGGCGGCAGTGTCGTGCTGTACGGGCAGATCGGCCTGGCCGGTCCGCCCACCCCGGACACCCCGTGGCCGCCGAAGCCGCAGGAACTGCTCACCCGCCTGTCGGCCGGGGTGGTCGGCGGCGAGTCGCTCGGCTCGGCGAGCGTGCGTGCCGTGTTCACGGCCGCGACCGTGCGGGTCGACGGCATCAGCGTCACCGTGCCGTGCGGTTCGACCCTCCACGCGACCTTCGCGGTCGAGTCGATCTCGCGGGGGCCGGCCCCGGTCGAGGTGGATGTACCTGTAGGCTGCTGACGGAACCTCACCATGACCGCCGAGTCCGGGAGTTGGCAGCGTCCCGGGCTCGGCTTCCGGCGTTCCCGCGCACCCTCCGGATGTGACGTGGACCACCCGGGGGCGGCCCCCGCGGGCCGGGCCGCCACCAGGTGACGGCCGGGCGCCCACTGTGACGACTTGAAGAAACCTTCATCTGTGGCGATGATGCTTGCCGGCCGCCGGTGAGGACGCGGCCGCACACCCAGCGATCCGTACCCGAGGGAGGGACGCCGACGATGCCCGTCCCGCTGTACCAGGCCAAGGCGGAGTTCTTCCGCACCCTCGGCCACCCGGTCCGGATCCGGGTGCTGGAACTGCTCCAGGACGGGCCCCGGCCGGTGCGCGAGCTGCTGGCCGAGATCGAGGTCGAGCCGTCCAACCTCTCCCAGCAGCTCGCGGTGCTGCGCCGTACCCAGCTGGTCGCCGCCACCCGCGAGGGCAACACCGTGGTGTACGCGCTCAGCACCCCGGACGTGGCCGAGCTGCTGAGGGCCGCGCGCCGGATCCTGACCGAGCTGATCACCGACCAGGGCGCGCTGCTCACCGAACTGCGCGAGCCCGGCGGTCGGCCGCACCGTTGAGCCCGCCGAGGCCCTCGGGCCGACCGGACCCGAGGAGCCCGGCCGACCCGGCCGACCCGGCCGGTCCGGCGACCCTGGCCGGCCCGCTGAACCCGCGCCCGACCCGGTCGGCCGACCCGAGGAGAACACCCGCCATGAGCGAGAGCACGAGCGACGGCATGCGCGAGGAGAAGCGCCGACGCAAGGCCATGCTCATCCGGGCCGGCATCTACATCTTCGCCACGCACCTGTTCGCCGGCTTCGTGCTGCTGCTGTTCGCGCTCGGCGGCCGCAAGTAGGTACCTCCTACGTCCGAGGGCCGTCCTTCACGAGGTAGCGGTCGCTGGTGCTGGTCCAGGCCTGGACGCCCTCGATGAGCTCCCGGGTGCCGTCCAGGTACCAGCGCCCGGCCGGGTGGCGGCGGCGCAGGTCGCTGCGCAGGGCTTCGTTCTCCCGCCGCAGCCGGGCGACCCGGGAGCGGACGGCGCCGACGGCCCGGCTGCGGGTGCAGCCGCGGATCCGTTGCAGGGTGAGGACGGTGTTGAAGGCGGCCGCGCTCTGGCGTTCCTCCCGCTCCAGGGAGTACAGGTCGTTGATCAGCGTGGCGGCGTCGGCGGTGTTGGCGCGCAGCCGGTGCAGTGCGGGCTCCGCGTGGAGGGCGGCGGGGGCGTCGGCGCCGTGGACCCGTTCCAGTATGTTCATGAACGGGTAGAGGCAGCTGCCGTGGCGGCGCAGCCGCATGGTCTCGGGCAGTCCGAGGGCGGGGACGGTGCCCTGGGCGCGGTGTTCGGCCTCGGCGGGGAAGGTCTCCAGACAGGCCTGCCACTCCCGGGCGGCCCGGCCGCGCCAGTTGGGCGACATGCCCTGCGCCTGGCGGCTCCACAGGTCGTTCCAGGCGCGGAGCAGGTGGTCGCCCGAGCGCGGTGCCGGGCCCCCGCCGACCGGCGCGCAGGCGCCCGTCCGATCGGGCCCGGTGCGGCGCAGGGCGTCGATGAGCGGGTCGACGACGGCGCGGGCTTCGGCGGGGCGGTGCCCCGGCGGGCCGTCGAAGCGGTCGTCGAGGATGGTGAACCAGCCCAGCATGTCCACCAGCAGGTCGAGGTTGGCGCCGTGGGCGCGGGGGAAGGCGTGGCCGATCAACTCGTGCAGGGCGTAGGCCCCGTAGCGGGTCATCTCGGGCGGGGTGAGGAGGTTGCGGCCGACCACCCAGGCGGCGTGCCGAGCCGCGGCGGTGCGCAGTTCGCCGGACCGCTGCGGGAGTTGGGGCGCGGCGGGGGTCGGGGCGGGGTTGCTCACCGGGCAGCGGGCCGCCGCCGGGGCCTCGACGACCGAGCGGTCGTCTCCCGTCCGGTCGTCTCCTGCCCGGTCGTCCACCACTCGGTCGTCCGCTGCTCGGTCGTCCCCCACCTGGTCGTCCGCCGGGCTGTCCGGGCGGGGCACCCGGGCGCCGCGCGGGGTCAGCCGCACGCGCAGCCCGTGCGCCTGGACCGTCGTCCACACCACCTCCCGGGCCCGGGAGCCGGGGACGGCCACCGGCCGCCAGCGGCGCAGGATCGCGGCCGCCGCGACCGTCAGTTCGGCCCAGGCGAAGGCCTCCCCGACGCACTTGTGCTTGCCGGCCCCGAAGGGGAGGAAGGAGTGCCGCCCGACCCCGCCCGACTGCCAGCGCTCCGGGCGGAAGCGCAGCGGGTCCGGGTAGCGGTCCGGATCGCGGTGCAGCGCGGTGAGGCTGTAGAGCAGCTCGGTGCCGGCCGGGATCCGGTACGGGCCGAGGTCCACCGGCACCTGGGCGGTGCGCATCAGGAAGGCGTTGGGCGCGTGCAGCCGCACCACCTCCTGGGTGACGCTGCGGGTGTAGGTGAGCCTGGCCAGCGCCTCGGGGGTGGGGGCGGCGCCGGCGGGCAGGTGCTCGTCGAGTTCGGCGAGCACCCGGGCCTCCACCTCGGGGTGGCGCAGGAGTTCGTCGAGGAGCCAGGTCAGTGTGGTGGAGACGGTCTCGGTGCCGGCGCCGAACATGGTGATCGCCTCGGACCGGACGTCCGCCTCGGTGAGCGGCCGGCCGGTGCCCGGGTCGGTGGCGGCGCGCAGCAGGGCGGGCAGGGTGCCGCCCCGCTCGGCGGATCGGGCGCCCGTCGGCCGGACGGCCTGGTCGACGACCTGGTTGAGCACCCGGACGGCGGCGTCGAAGCGCCGGTTGACGGGCAGCGGCAGCCGGGCGAGCGCCGGGTGCGGGTAGAGGGACTGGACGATCTGGCCCTTCACCAGGTCCGGCAGGGCCTGGTGGAAGGCCAGGGTGGCGTCCTCGCTCAGCCGGGCGTCGAACAGCGAGCGGGTGACGATCTCCAGCGCGAGGTGGTTCATCTCCTTGGCCACGTCGAGGACTTGACCGGGGTGCCAGCGCCCGGCCCGTTCCTCGGTGACCTGGTGCATCACGGCGACGTACTCGGCCATCCGGTCCGGCCCGAAGGCGGGTTGGATGATCCGGCGGCGGTCGCGGTGGGCCTGGCCCTCGGACATCAGCAGGCCGTCGCCGAACGCCGTCTTGAGGGTGTCCTGGACGGCGCCGCGCGGGCAGTCGTAGGCGAGGGCGACGAGCAGGGTGTGGACGAGCGGGGCGTCGGTGACCACGCAGACGGTGCGCGGCCCGAGCCGGATCCGGACGACGCCGCCGTGCCCCGAGAGCGAGCCGAGGAAGCCGAGCGGGTCGCGCAGCAGGGCGGGCGCGTGGCCGAGGCCGGGGACCGCGCCGGGGGCGAGCGGGGGGACGGCCGCGCGGGTGGTGCGGGGTGCGGTGGGTGCGGTTCTCGGGGGGAGGTCCCGTTGCCGCGTCTCGGTCAGCAGGGTCATGTCAGTACCTCTCATCAGAGGAGCCGGTGCGGACGATACCGGGGGCCCCGGCGGGCCGGGAGGTGGGGGGCCGGCTCGCGCGGATCCGCGCGTGCCCCGGCTGGAGGGGCGCACGTTATGGCAAACGCGCCGGTCCGACGGGCGTTGCGCCGAACGCGGGCGGATCACTCCAACGGTCGATCATCCGCAGTGGCTCCGACCGCCCCGGAACGTGGTGCTGACCTGCGGTGAAGGCCCCACCGGAAAGATCCGGGCCGGGCCCCTCGCGGAGGGTCTTTGGACCCTCGCCGTCCGGCCGCCCGAGGGCCAGCATGGTCCAGGAGAAGGAGGACCCTGATGACCAGTCTGCGCCACCGGCCCGCCCTCGACGTCCGGGTGGAGATCCGCGGCGAGCTGCCGCGCGAGGACGCCGAGTACGCCCGGGCGCAGGCACTGGACACGGCGGTCGGGCTCGGCCCCGGAACCCGCGCGCTGCGCATCCGGCTCACCCGCGTGCGCGACCGGGCCATGACCCGGCCCGCCCTCGCGCAGGCCGACGTCGACCTGGCCGGCGTCGGCCCGGTCCGGGTGCAACTCGCCGCCGCCACCGCCCGCGAGGCCGTCGACGTCACCCTGGGCACCCTCGCCGGCCGGGCCGGCCGGCTGCGCGAGCAGGGTGACATCGGGTTCGCCGCCGCCCACGAGAGCGCCTACCGCCCGCAGTACGCCGCCCGCCCGCTCGCCGAACGGCGGATCGCCCGGCGCAAGGAGGTCGTCCCCGCCCGCCGCACCCCCGAGCAGGCCACCCGCGAACTGCTCGCGCTGGACCGGCCGTTCCACCTCTTCGCGGACGCCGTGACCGGCCGGGACGCGCTGGTCCACCGCTGTCCGCTCAGCGGCGCGCCCGGGGCGGGCCCGTCCACGGGCGCCGACCCGGCGGGCCCGCTCGACCTCGCCGAGGCGGCCCGGCGGCTCTGGCTGACCGGCGGCCCGTTCGTCTGCTACGCCGACCCCGGCGACGGCCGTGCCCGGGTGCTCTACCGCCGCTACGACGGCCACTACGGCCTGATAACGCCGGTAGCGGAGCCTCGTTGACGGGCAGGAGAACCACCGGGGCGGGCCCACCGGCCCCGCTGGCCACGACCGCCACGACCGCCACGACTTCCACGACAGGGGAACCGGGACCATGGACTGCGACGAGGTCATGCTGACCGTCCGGATCACCGCCGCCGAACGCGCGCTGCTGCGGGCCCTCGCGCGCGGCCACGGCGGGGACGTCTCCGAGGTGGTGGTCGACGGCCTGCTGGAGGTCATCCCCGCGCTGCACGACGACGCCTCCGCGCTGCCGCTGCGACGCGTCCTGGCCCGGCCCGCCCCCTGCGCCCTGACCCTCTGGTTGCCCGCCCCGATCGCGGACCTGCTGCCGCTGCTGGGCGAGCGGATCGCGCGCACCGGCGGTCCGTCGAGCGGCCCGGCCAGTGCCGCGCTGTCCGCCGCGCTGCGCCTGTGGCTCGCCGGGGACCGGGCGGGGCTGGCCGCCGGGCTGGCCCGGCTGCACGGCGGCTGCGCCGGCGGCCGGGCGGCGGCGCAGCAGGCCCCGGTGCGGGCAGCGGCCTGACCGCTGGTTGACGCAGCGTCAGCCACTGGCGCCAGCTGGCATGTCCTGGGCGGGAATTGGCCAGTTCAGGACTCTGGCCACGGCCCCGTGACACGCCCTAGCATTTCCGTCACGGCCGTCTGAGCCCAGGCCCCGGGACTCCGGCCGGGTGGCCGCCACCACCCCGTTGCCGGGGAGCGCACACCCCCCGAGTGCGCTTCCCGGCACCGTCACGTCCGGGGCCGCCCCTGGGGTCTCTCGGGCAGCCCTCGGCCCGCCCCTGCGGTGTCGTCCGCTTCGTGCGACCCGGCCGGCCGCGCGCCAGCGGGCCGAATTCCGCAAGAGGTTTTCGTTATTCCCGCCTGGCCCGCCGCTCTCCTGAGTGCCGGAAGGTCCGGGCCCCGCTCCGCGGAGCGCCCGCACCTCGTACGAGGAGGGGAAGACGCGATGGGACGCCGGAGCGCGGAGCCGTGCCCCCCCGTAGCGGCAACTCGCCTCCGGCGTCGGCCGGTTCACTTCGCGACGGGTGGCGGCGCGCTGGTGCTCGGGCTCGACGGCCGCTGGTACTACGGTGGTCGGCTAGGGCGTGTCCTGATCCACAGGACACGCCTCGGGGCGATCCGACGATTCTCGCAGGGCGCGAACCGTCGGGCCCGCCCCTGGGGGAGTTCCAGCAGCCCGAACGGCCGGCCGTGCAACAACCGGCCGCTGCTGAAGGCCTCCTGAGACCGTCCGGCGGCGCCGGGTGCGGGCACCGTCACCACCCGGCGGCGCCCGCACCCGGCGTCACCGCTCCCTGCCCCTCACCCCTCACGAGGATTGCCCGCCATGCGAACCCGACCCCTCGTCGTCGCCCTCGCCCTCGCCGGTGCGGCCGTGCTGCCCGCCGCCGTGCCGGTCGCCGCCCACGGCGACTCCGTCCACCTGGACGTCTCCGGCCAGCGGAACGGCCGCGTCAGCACCATCGCCACCTGGGAGAACGACCACGACCCGGTCACCGGGGAGTTCACCGGCACGCTGGCCGCGACGGCCACCGACGGGCGCACGGCCGGCCCCTGGCGCCTGGTCGCCGTGCCGGGCGAGCCGGGGACCTACACCACCCGGGAGATCCTCCCGGCCGGCCACTGGCGGGTGAGCGTCGACTGCGCGTTCCCCTCGCCGGGGCACGGCGAGGGTGAACTCGACGTGGAGGCCGCGGTGATCGGTGATCCGCCGCTGCCGGGGGCGACGGGCGCGACGACCGGCGCCCCGGCCCCGATACCCGCGCCCGTGCCCCCGACCACGCCCCCGGCCACGCCCCCGGCCCCGACCGCCCCGACGGCCGCCGACGGCGCCGCCCGGGCCCGCTCCGGCGCCCGCGACACCCCCTCCGACACCACGCCCGACGCCGCCGCCTGGGCCGCGATCGGCACCGCCGTCGCGGCCGTCGTACTGGTCGCCACCGGCTTCTGGCTCCGCCGCCGCCCCCACCGCTGAGTCCGCCACCGAGTCCACCACCGAGTCCGCCACTGAGTCCGCCACCGAGTCCACCGCTGAGCCCGGCGGCGGGAACCGTCGAGCGCGAACCACCGTCCCAGAGGTCACCGGGCGCCACCGGGCGCCCGGCCGACCGCAAGGGAGCGTCCGCGCATGAAGAAGGTCCTGATCACCGGCGGCGCGGGATTCATCGGCAGTTCGGTGGTGTTCGCCCTCCTCGACCAGGGCATCACCCCGGTCATCCTGGACGACCTGTCCAAGGGCCGGGCCGAGTTCGTCGAGGGCAAGGTGTTCTACCAGGGCGACGTCGCCGACGTGGCCCTGCTCGACCGGATCTTCGCCGAGCACCCGGACATCGACGCCGCCGTGCACTGCGCGGCCAGGATCGTCGTCCCGGACTCGGTGGCCAGGCCCCTGTACTACTACCGGGAGAACGTCGGCAAGACCGTCGAACTGCTCGACGCCCTCCAGCGCCACGGCTGCACCCGCGTCGTCTTCAGCAGCTCCGCCTCCATCTACGCGCCCACCCCGGACGGGCGGGTCGACGAGAGCAGCCCGGTCGAGGCCAACAGTCCGTACGCGCGCACCAAGCTGATGATGGAGCAGGTGCTCCAGGACTGGACCAGGGGGGAGGGCGCCGAGCGGCAGCGGGTCATCGCCCTGCGCTACTTCAACCCGATCGGCGCCGACCCGCGGCTGCGCACCGGACTCCAGGACCTCAACCCCACCCACGCCCTGGGCAAGCTGATCGAGGCGCACACCAACGGAACCCCGTTCACCGTGACCGGTGTCGACTGGGCGACCAGGGACGGCTCCGGCATCCGCGACTACGTCCACGTGCGGGACCTCGCCGAGGCGCACGTCGCGGCGCTGCTCCGCTTCGACGAGGTGATCGCCGAGGGCGCCGAGGACCGCTACCAGGTCATCAACGTCGGCACGGGCGACGGCACCACCGTGCGCGAGCTGATCGCCGCCTTCGAGCAGGCCGTCGGCGCGACGCTCGACGTCCGCGAGGCGGGCCCCCGGCCGGGCGACGTGATCGGCTGCTACGCGGCCGTCGACACCGCCCGCGAGCTGCTCGGCTGGCAGCCGCGGCGGGGCATCGCCGAGGGCGTCGCCGACGCGCTGGCCTGGCGCGCGCAGTGGGCCGCCCGCCTCGGCGCCAGCTGATCCCCGGCGCGGCCGCTCCCGGGCCCGGAGAGGGCCGGCCAAATGGCGCGCAAAAAGGG